>CALWMW010000073.1 GCA_944382085.1 uncultured Lachnospiraceae bacterium
TAGGCCAGATGATTCAGGCGAAGGTTGTAGACTTTAACGAAGCGGATCGCAAGATCAGCCTGAGCATGAAGGCTCTTGAGAGCGCGGCTCCCAAGGAAGCTCCCCAGGAGGAAGCTCCCGCTGAAGAAGAGGTTACAGAAGAGTAAAGAGATAAGCTACGAAAGAAAAATGAGAGGACGGCGAGAGTCGTCCTCTTTTCCTTTTCAACTAGAGAAGCCCAGGACCCCCGGCGGTAAGAAGGGAAGCCAGATAGGCGTGAAGCGCGCCAGAATCCAGGAAGGCGCTTTCCTCCGCTTCAAAATAATGCTCCCTTGCGGCGAAATCCTTCCGGTAGTCCGGAGCAAAGAGCGGCCTGGGCTGTGGAAGGAAGACGCCTTTTTTGCGGATATAGCATGTGGCGGCCGTGGCGGGCCTGCGGTATTTCTTATCCACATAGGAGGCCACGCTTTTGTGAACGGCCTGGTCTTCCAGGGGAAGATAATAATAATTTTTATAGTCCGGGAAAAAATACAGAAGCTCGCCCTGAAAGAGCGGAAGGGTAAGCGCCCCTCTGGTAAAATCCAGCTGCAAAGTCCCGGATTGCCCCAGGTTTTTTTCCACAGGCTGCGGAAGCGCCGGAGCGTAGGAAAACACAATCCGGGCGTTTTTTTCGGTCAGAGAAAAGGAAGAAAAAGCGACGGGGTCAGCCGGCGACGCTTCCAGAAATTTCAGGTAAGCGCTAAGGGAGAGCAGGGCGGTCATTCCGGTCACGTCCTCCAGGTTGTGAAGGAGAAGGAGACGTTCCAGCTGGGAAGATCCGCCGGCCATATATTCTTTGCACACCGGAATCAGCTTTTTCCCGTCCATTTTGTCCGTTCTGCCAACGCCGAGAAAGGCTTCCAGAGAGGTCTGGTTCATACGCTCCAAAGAGAGCAGCTTCTGCAGGGGACGAAACCGCTGGTAGAGATCCAGGGACTCCATGGAGGCAGGGGCAAAAGGAATCCCCAGATGCTCCGCCTTCTTTTTCAGGTAGGGAAGATCAAAGGTCGTTCCGTTAAAATGGATCAGGTGGGAGCAGCCGGCCGCGGCTTTTGAAAACTCCCGCAGAATCAGCGCCTCATCCTGGGGAGACTGGCCCAGCCACTGGGTAACCAGCCAGCCGTTCTTCGCGCGGCGAAGGACGCCGATTAAATATAAAAAAGAAGAATCCGGGGAAAACCCCGTGGTCTCGATGTCGAAAAAAAGACTCTCAGAAGCCGGATAGCCCAGGCAGGCTTCGTACGTCTCAAAGTCTGGCAGAAAGCGTTCTCGTGTTATCATAAAAAACCCTTCTTTGCTGTTTGAAAAATCTGCGGAATCTGAACCTTACTATATAAGAAATCCTGGGAATGCGCAATGGATTCTTTACAAATTCTTTCCCTCTGCGTATAATGAATGAGAGGGCGAACATCAGCCCAAAAGGACATTTTAGAAGATGAGAGGAGGATTTGCCATGGCAGTTTTGGTAACAGGAGGCGCCGGGTATATCGGACGCCATACCTGCGTGGAGCTTCTGGAGAACGGATATGACGTGGTAGTGATGGACAATCTCTATAATTCAAATCAGAAAGCGGTGGACCGGATTGAGCAGATCACGGGAAAGCACGTGAAGTTTTACTGCACGGACATGCTGGACCGCGAGGGCGTGGACGAGATTTTCCAGAAGGAGGACATTGACTCGGTCATCCATTTCGCGGGCTATAAGGCCGTTGGAGAGTCTGTGAGAAAGCCGCTGGAGTACTATTACAACAACATCGCCGGCACTTTGATTCTCTGCGATGTCATGAGAAAATACGGGGTAAAGAACATTATCTTCAGTTCTTCCGCCACTGTCTATGGAGATCCTGCCTTTGTGCCGATTACCGAGGAGTGCCCCAAGGGACAGATTACGAACCCCTACGGACAGACGAAAGCCATGCTGGAGCAGATTCTGACGGACCTTCACGTATCGGACGCGGAATGGAACGTTGTGCTCCTCCGGTATTTTAACCCCATCGGCGCGCACAAGTCCGGACTGATCGGAGAGGATCCCAAGGGAATCCCCAACAACCTGGTACCCTATATCGCTCAGGTGGCGGTAGGAAAGCTTGAGAAGCTGGGTGTGTTCGGCAACGATTACGATACGCCCGACGGAACCGGCGTGAGAGACTACATCCATGTGGTGGATCTGGCCAGAGGCCATGTAAAGGCCATGAAGAAATTCCAGGAGGAGCCTCAGGTGCGGATTTACAATCTCGGCACAGGAAAGGGCTACAGCGTGCTGGATGTGCTTCACGCTTTCGAGAAAGCCTGCGGCAAGACGCTTCCCTACGAAATCAAACCCAGACGCGCCGGGGATATCGCTACCTGCTACGCGGATCCGGCTAAGGCAAAGCGGGAGCTTGGCTGGGAAGCGGAGTATGGAATCGAAGAGATGTGCCAGGATACGTGGCGGTGGCAGTCCGGGAATCCCAATGGGTATAATGACTGAAGAATCGCAAAAAACACTGGACGAATTTGCCGGTTTATGAGAAAATATCGGTGAAGAACGAACAAACTGAAAGGAGTCTTAACATGATTTATTCACGCGAAGTAGAAGAAATGTGTCCGGTAGCTCAGGGCGTTCATCACGGCGCTGCGCCGATACCGGAAGAAGCAAAATGGGTGCAGGCGAAAGAAGTGAAAGACATTTCCGGCCTGACACACGGCGTTGGCTGGTGCGCGCCTCAGCAGGGAGCATGTAAGCTGACTCTGAATGTAAAAGAAGGTATCATTCAGGAAGCGCTGGTAGAGACCCTGGGATGCTCCGGTATGACTCACTCAGCAGCTATGGCGTCTGAGATCCTTCCCGGTCTTACCGTTTTGGAAGCGCTGAACACCGACCTTGTATGCGATGCCATCAACACCGCTATGAGAGAGCTGTTCCTGCAGATCGTTTACGGCAGAAGCCAGTCCGCTTTCTCAGAAGACGGACTTCCCATCGGCGCAGGCCTGGAAGACCTTGGCAAGGGTCTGAGATCTCAGATCGGTACCATGTACGGAACATTGAAGAAAGGTCCTCGTTATCTGGAAATGGCAGAAGGTTATGTAACCGGTATTGCTCTGGACGCGGATGATCAGATCATCGGATATCAGTTCGTAAATCTTGGAAAGATGACAGATTTCATCAAAAACGGCGACGATCCCAACACCGCGTGGGAGAAGGCAAAAGGCCAGTACGGCCGCGTTGCGGACGCTGTGAAGATTATTGATCCCAGAAAAGAGTAATAAGCCCAGATACATAGGTGAAGGAGGAGAACTTTAATGGCTTTATTTGAATCATATGAAAGACGAATTGACAAGATCAATTCCGTTCTGAACAGTTATGGAATTGCTTCTCTTGAGGAAGCGGAGAAAATCACAAAAGACGCCGGTCTGGATGTATACAACCAGATCAAAGGCATCCAGCCCATCTGCTTTGAGAACGCGTGCTGGGCTTATATTACCGGCGCGACCATTGCCATCAAGAAGGGCTGCAGAAAAGCGTCTGACGCTGCGGCGGCCATCGGCGAGGGCCTTCAGGCGTTCTGTATTCCCGGTTCGGTAGCCGATACCCGTAAGGTAGGTCTTGGCCATGGAAACCTGGGCAAGATGCTCCTGGAGGACGAGACCGAGTGCTTCGCGTTCCTGGCCGGACATGAGTCCTTCGCGGCAGCAGAGGGAGCCATCGGCATCGCGGAGAAGGCGAACAAGGTTCGTCAGAAACCTCTCCGGGTTATCCTGAACGGTCTCGGCAAAGACGCCGCTCAGATCATTGCCAGAATCAACGGATTTACCTATGTAGAGACCGAATACGATCCCTACAAGAACGAAGTAAAGGAAGTATTCCGTAAGTCCTATTCCGAAGGACTCCGCGCGAAAGTAAACTCCTACGGCGCCAACAGCGTTCCGGAAGGCGTTGCCATCATGTGGAAAGAGAACGTAGACGTTTCCATCACCGGAAACTCCACCAACCCCACCCGTTTCCAGCATCCGGTAGCAGGTAC
>CALWMW010000074.1 GCA_944382085.1 uncultured Lachnospiraceae bacterium
CCTAGTTCTTTCTCTCCAGTTGCGTGTATGCCAGTTCTGTCGCCCTCCGCCCTTTCGGAGTCCTATGTAAAAAACCGTTCTTGATCAGGAAAGGCTCGTACACGTCCTCAATGGTGCCGGCGTCCTCTCCCACCGCCGCGGCCAGAGTATCCAGTCCCACCGGCCCGCCTGAAAACTTATCGATCACCGTCAGAAGCAGCCGCCGGTCTACCGCGTCCAGCCCATAACGGTCCACCTCCAGAAGATCCAGGGCTTCCGCGGCGATCTGCGCCGTAATCCGCCCCTCGTACCGCACCTGGGCGTAGTCCCGGACGCGTTTCAGCATCCGGTTGGCCAGTCTTGGCGTTCCGCGGGATCTTCTGGCAATCTCCAGAGCGCCGCGCTGTTCAATCTCCACTCCCAGCACCCCGGCGGAACGGATCAGAATCGTCTGAAGCTCTCGCTCCGAATAAAACTCCAGATGGGATACCACTCCGAAACGGTCCCTCAGGGGAGCGGTGAGAAGCCCTGCCCTGGTTGTCGCCCCGATCAGGGTGAATTTGGGAAGATCCAGACGGATCGACCGGGCGGACGCCCCCTTCCCGATCATAATGTCAATGGCGAAATCCTCCATGGCCGGATAGAGAACCTCTTCCACCTGACGGTTCAGGCGGTGAATCTCGTCCACAAAGAGGATGTCCCCTTCCTGCAGATTATTCAGGACCGCCGCCATCTCTCCCGGCTTCTCAATGGCCGGCCCGGATGTGATTTTGATGTTGACGCCCATTTCATTGGCGATGATACAGGCCAGGGTTGTCTTACCCAGTCCGGGCGGCCCGTAAAACAGCACGTGATCCAGAGAATCCTTTCTCTGTCTGGCCGCTTCAATAAATATTTTTAGCGTATTTTTCGTCTTCTCCTGGCCGATGTACTCAGAGAAAAGCTGAGGGCGCAGCCCCGGCTCCGTCCGGATGTCTTCCTCTGTCGCATCGGTAGCAATAATCCTTTTTGCCATGAGCGCTCCTTTTCAAGAATCCTTTCTGTCAAAATGCCATGTTTCTCAGGGCAAGCTTTAAAATCTGTTCCGTATCCATCTCGTCTGTAATCTCTGTCTTTTTCACCGCGCGAAGCGCGTCTGTGGCGGAATATCCCAGAGCGGTAAGCGCTTCCACCGCCTCGGCGGCGGCTCCCTTCGTCCCGGACTGGGAGGAAGCGTTCTGAAACTGCCGCTCAAAGGTCTCCTGGAGGTCGAATTTATCCTTCAGCTCCAGAATCAGCTTCTGCGCCGTCTTGTTCCCTACGCCGGGCGCCCTGGCAATCGTCTTTGCGTCCCCGGCCAGTACAGCCAGACGAAGCTCTCCTGCTTCCAGCACGGAGAGAATTCCCAGAGCCGCTTTCGGCCCGATTCCGTTGACTCCGATGAGAAGCTGGAACGTCTCCAGTTCCTCTTCCGTCAGAAAGCCGAAAAGCTGAAGGCCGTCTTCCTTCACATTCAGGTACGTATGAAGCTTTACCGTCCTGCCCCGGCCCGGAAGCGCTCCTGCTGTTCTGGAAGTAATATAGATCTGATACCCGATCTGGTTTACCTCCAGGATCACCCGCGATTCCAGGACCGCCGCCACCGTTCCCGTCATATATGCAATCATATCTTTTCTCCATCCTGCTGCCGGCGCTCTTTCCCCGGCATTGTCAGATGCATTCTAGCATAAAAAAAGGATAAAATCAACCACACGTTCGATTCTATCCTTTTTCGCAGTTCTTTTATCTTCCGGTCTTATCTCCAGGTTTTGAAGAAGACATGATCCTGTATCGTCCGATAAGAGGAGGACAAGCCGAGACGGCTGTAGGCAGCCTTCGTCATAAAGAACAGATACTGGGAAAAGTCTACGTTCTTCCCGCTGATTTTCAAATAGACCTTTTTATTCTTTCCCGCCGATTTGTACTTGGCAAGCACGCTCTTGGCGGCTTTCTTGCAGCTGGCTGTGACAAGGGAAGGATTCTTCAATGCTCTGGTCATGCTTCCGTTTCTCGTCGGCTCAAACTGCGTCTTCTGATAAATGACTTCCCGCAGCGTCGAGGGGAAAAGCGGACTGTTCACCCGGTTCATAATCACCATGCCCACCGCGGTCTGCCCGGTATAGCTCTGATTGCCGGATTCACAGTAGATGATCGCCGCCAGCAGCGTCTCATCGGATACCTCCGGATCCGAGTAGTAGGTGGATTCCACGCTGACCTTAGCCGTGGGAATCGAGGTGTATACCTTTCCCTTTCCGTTTTTGTCGAAGGTATACGTTTTGCCGTTTACCTTCACCTTCGTGCTTTTTACTTTTTTGTATGTCTTCTTGTCGAAATAATAGTAATACTTTCCGATCTTCTTCAGCCCGGTAACTGCTTTGCCGTTGCTGCCCAGATAGCGGTCGCCTTTCCAGGTGTTCGTCACCCGCTGGCCTTTGCTGTTGACGTAGTAGCGTCCGATCCACTGACTCTTGGCCATGACGCCGTTGCTGCCGTAATAATAGTATTTCTTGTTCGTCTTGACCCACTGCTTCGTGAGCATCCGGCCGGTCTTATATCCGAAGAAATACGTCTTTTTCCCATATGTACGCTTTCCGGTCAGCTTTACGCCGCGGCTGCTGAACGCGTAGTAGTATTTTCCGACTTTTTTCCGGCCGCTGGTATACAGCGCTCCGTTCGCTCCGGCATAATACATCTTTCCTTTGGATTTAATCCATTTGCTCTTGACCAGTTTGCCGGATTTGTTAAAGTAATACCATTTGTTTCCCTTATGCAGCCATCCGGTCTGACGGACGCCTTTGGCATTCACATAGTAATCGTCGCCGATCCATTTGCTCTTGACCTTTTTCCCTTTGCTGTAATAGGAATACGTGCCGTTGGAATTCTTTTTCCAGGCCGCCTCCGCCTGAGCGGTCAGGGAAAACAAGAGAAGAAGCAGCAAAAGTCCCCCGAAAATCAGTTTTCGTTTTCTGGCAAAACGGTGTTCCATAGAATTCCTCTCCTTTGTGAGTTTTTCATCACATTTGTTTCTTAAAATTAATGTAATACTTTTTTCATAGATTATAAGCTACATATTGTTTTTTGTCAAACTCAAGAAATCAAAAATTTATCTTTTTTTCATGTTTTCATAAGATAATGCAGATGATCTTTCCCCTGGATTCGTTGACAATGCGTTTCATGGTCTCCTGAAGCTTTCTCTGGCTCTCCTCATTGATTGAGGCAAGTTTCGTTTTGATTCCGTCGTCCACCATCTGCTCAATGGATTTTCCAAAAATCAGAGTCCCTCCCGCGCCTTCTTTTTTTGTCTCGTTCTCTTCCATATAAGAAATCAGATCCTGCGCCTGGCTCTCACTCCCCACGATGGGGGCGATCTCCGTCTCAATTTCCGCCCGGATCAGATGAACCGAAGGGGAAACCGCTTTGATTTTCACTCCGTACCGGTTCCCCTGGCGGATCAGCACCGGCGGTTCCATTTTGATTTCCTCCTTTTTCGGGAGGATTACTCCATATCCGGTTTCCTTTACGGAAGAAACGGCTCCCGCCACCGCTTCATACTCTTTTTTCATGCCGGACAGCTCTTTTACCAGGGAAATCAGCTGATATTCCCCGGAGATCTGAACTCCCGTCATCTCGCTGAGGATCTGGTAATAGAGCGGCTCCTGGAGTTCAAGGGTGACTTCCGCGTTTCCTCTGGCCAGATCTATGTTTTCCAGTTTCGTCTTTTTCACATAACCGCTCTTTAGGCGCATTCCGTTTCCAGACACGTCCCTGAGGGTCCGGACTTCCTGAAGCCCCTCCCGCACGCTTCGAAACAGATCCTGCTTCAGCCAGTGGGAAAACTCCAGCGTCTCCACCCATTTGGGAAGCCGGAAGGCGACTCTGGTGACGGGGAACTCGTAAAGGAGCTGCTCAAAGATCCGGTAGAACGATTCTTTCTCCATTCGTTCGCAGTTTTGGATGACGCAGCCCGCGTGATACGTCTCCCGGATCTGTTCCGCCGTCTGTCTGGCCGCCTCCCCGTTCGGCCTTGCGGAATTGACAATCACCAGAAAAGGCTTTCCCAGCTTCTGCAGCTGCGTAATCGCCTCTTTTTCCGCTTCCAGAAAATTTTCCCTGGGCAGCTCTCCGAAGCTTCCGTCTGTCGTTATAACAATCCCTACGGTGG
>CALWMW010000075.1 GCA_944382085.1 uncultured Lachnospiraceae bacterium
GCCAGCTTCTTCGCCAATACCATCGCCTTCCCCGCGAGATCGTCGGGAAGCTCGAAAAGATTGGCCGCATGGGTCTTGGGCAGAATCAGGGCATGTCCCTTGGAAGCAGGACCCAGATCCAGAATCGCCCGGAACTCTTCATCTTCATAAATCGTAGAAGACGGAATTTCTCCCCTTGCTATTTTGCAAAAAATACAATTATCTTCCAAAATCTCTCTCCTTTCGTCTTTTTCTTTGCATACTGTACTTATATATTAAAAATTTTGTCTATTGTTGTCAATAAATTCTCGTTGATATTTTCCATGAAAAATGGTAGACTTTTGAAAAATTTCTCAGTTTTTGGAAAGCAGCGAAAAAATGGATAAAATTACAGACAATCGTATCTCCTGCCGGCAGGACTGTCCCGCGCTGCGGCAGATGAATCTTCATTATCATTACTTTGTGTCCCGGCTGTCCCATGAGATCCGGAATCCGCTGACCCTGGTCTGCAGTTCCCTTCAGCTTATGGAAAAGGAGCAGCCCGCCCTGCGGGAAAACACTCTCTGGGATCAGGTCAAGGACGATCTAAAAGACACGCTCCGGCTCCTGGAGGATCTCTCCTCTCTGAACCAGAGCGCGTCCCTGCGTCCGGAGTCTCTGGATCCGGGCGCTTTCCTGCAGAAAGTAGGCGCGTCCTGCCGGCCTTTCCTGGCCGAACAGGGAATTTCCTTTTCCGTAGCGGTATCGCCCGGTCTTCCCCGGATCCAGGCAGACCGAAGCCGTCTCAGGGAGGCCCTTCTGAACCTGATCCGAAACGGAGCCGACGCGCTCCAGGAGCAGTCAGGAGAGCGCCGCCTCAGGCTGACGGTTTCCCTCCGGGAAAATACGGTCTGCTTTCATGTAAAAGACAACGGTCCCGGAATCCCTTCCGAATACCGGGATACCATCCTGGATCCCTTTGTCACCCATAAGGCAAGGGGAACCGGCCTGGGGCTTGCCATCGCAAAAAGCGTCGCTCGAAGCCACGGAGGAACGCTGTCTTTTACCACCTCCACCCACACGCCGGGAAGCTTTACCGAGTTCTGTCTCCGCCTTCCCTGCGCGCCTTCACATCCCCAGGGTGAGGAGCCAGCCTAGAACAAATCCGGCCGCCAGGCCGCCCAGATGCGCTTCGTTGTCAATCCCCACCGCCGTCATCCCCTGGAGGATGGTGAGCGCCGCCATGAGAATCAGTCTCTGCCCGGAAAGTCCCGGCACCCGTTCTTTCTTTCTCAGAACCAGATAGATGAGGGCTCCCGTCACGGAAAAGATCGCTCCGGAAGCTCCCGCGGATACGGCGAATTCCTGGGTGGAGAGCTCTATCGCAATCGAGAGAAGATTTCCCGCGATTCCTCCCGCCAGATAAATGACAAGATAGCGCACGCTTCCTACCGCGCCTTCCAGACATTCCCCCAGGAAAACCAGGGCCAGCATATTGTAAAACAGATGCTGAATCCCGAAATGAAGAAACATGCTGGTAAAAATCCGGTAAGATTCGCCCTTCTCCAGAACCAGAGGCGCGTATACCGCTCCGTGATCCAGCATAAAGAACGCGTCCTCCGTATCTCCCTGAAGGCTCAGCAGGAGAAACACGGCGACATTGGCCGCCGCCAGAAGAAGGGTAACCTTCTTCCGGTTCCTGAAAAAAGCTCTGACTTCTGACATCTTTTCCTCCCCCTGTGTTTTTGAGTCAGTATAGCACAGATTTTTCCGGAAATCCACGGACGCTTTTATCGCTCCTTCTTCACCGCGTAGTAAACCACCTCCGCAAACGCGACCTGGTCCCCCTCTTTAAATTCTTTTCTCTCCTGAATCTGAAGCCTTACCCCGTTTACAAAGGTTCCGTTCTTGCTGTTTTTGTCCCGCACGTAGCATCTGCCCTGCTCCGTCTCCAGGCTGGCGTGGATCCGGCTCACCGTATCGGAGGAAAGCACAAGATCCACCTGGCCTTCCCGTTTGCCTACCAGCAAAGGCTCCGCTCCCAGCGAGATCTCTCTTGGACAGCCCGGCATGGAAGTAATCAGCCGCACCGCCGGGGCGGATCCCGTTCCGGCCAGATATCTCGTCTCCTCCTCTTCGGACAGAACTCTGGTCTCGTCTCCCGCTCCGGAAAAGTCCTCCCGGTACATCTCTTCTCGCAGGCTGCGGTACGCCTCCTCCTCTTCTTCTTCCTCTTCGTCCTCCTCCGCCCAGACGTATCGGGGCGGTCCTTCTGATTCTTCCTGTTTCTTTTTCCACCGGCGGTTCGCGAACATTCCCGCGGCCAGGATCAGGAAAAAGAGGCCGCCGGCTTCCGTAAGTCCTAGGATTTTAAAAACCAGAAGAATCTCCGTCCCCAGCACTCCGCCAAGGACGCAAAGGAGAACCGCCGGATGAAGGATCTGAAACAGGAAGAAACCTTGCTCCTTCCCTTCCGCCATCGCGTCCCGCTCCGGTGCTTCCCCTGGCTCCGGGGGCGCTTCTCTCACCGGTTCCGGTTCCTTTGGCAGAATCCGCGGCTTTGGTTCCTGTCGGACGCAGTTTTTTAAGAGCTCTTCCAGAATCCGCTGGACGCTGCCGTTGGCTTCCCCCGCTCTCTGATAGAACCCGTATCCCAGAGCCACCGCCTGGCCGTCCCGGTGATCCAGGCTGCGCAGAAGGAACTCCGCCAGAGAGAGAATGGAATCTCCCGGCTCCTTTCCCGGAAAGAAGCAAAGAAAGACTCTCCTGGTATCCGGACAGAGGAACACGAATTCCGGCTCCAGCAGCAGGCTTTCCCCGGAAAGCAGATACTTTCTCATATTCTGAAGCGTCTCCTGGATGCCGGACAGCAGGCCCGTCATCTCTTCCCAGTTCATCTTCCTCTTCTCGTACAGACTCTCCAGGGACTGTCTGGAGGTGATATCATAGGAAAAAAACAGGGCGCCGTCTCTCCAGGAAATATGCATCGGCAGCAGTCCCGGAATCTCGTTCTTTTCCGCCATGCGGACGCTGTAATCCTCCTGCTCCGTCTCTTCCGAAGCTTTCAGGACAAGATAATTGTTCCTTGCGTCTCTTTTATATTCCGCCTGCCATTCCATGGGTTCCTTTCCCCCTTCTTCTCTTTCTCACCCCAGCGCTTCTCCGACCAGATCCGCCAGTCCCCGTATGTTCCGGATCTCCCGCGCCGGGTTGGAGGCCGGGCTGCTCCAGGAAGCGGACAGCTCCAGCCGGTTTCCGGAAAAGAACTTCATGGCAAGACCCGGAACCGGGAAGCTTCCGCTCCAGGACGCCTCCGCCTTCTCTTCCCCTGCCTGAGCCGTCCCCCCAAGGCCGCGGCTTCCAAGAAATCTCTCCTCTGTGATCCCTCTCCCCAGCCGGTCCGCCGTCTGCTGCCGCTCCTTTGCGGTAAGCCCGTTGCTCCCAGCGGAAGCGATCTCACAGACCATCGCCTGAAGCGCCGCCCGGTCGTGGACGTAAAACGTGCAGAAAATCATGGCTCCCAGAAGAACCATGGTAAAGGACAGAACCAGGGAAGCTTCCACCGCGAGGCTTCCCTTCATCCCGCCCGCGCTGTTTTCTCTCTTCATTTTTTCCTCCTTTCTCCTTCGACCGGCGCTTTCTTTTCCTTACCCTCCAAGAAAAGAAAAGGTTTCCCAGATCAGATCGGCCAGAAAAAGAAAGGGAAGGAACGGCAGCTGCGTCTTCCGGTCCGCCTTCTTCAAAGACAGAAGCAGCACCGCCAGAAGAGCCGTCAGGAAAAACGCGGCCAGGGTCAGAACCGCCGCCCTGGAAAACCCCAGGGACAGGCCGCAGAGAAGAACCATAAGACTGTCCCCATACCCAAGCCCTTCCCTGGTAATCCAGGAAACGGCAAAACAGAATACGCCCGGAAGGATCCCGGTAAGAAAAAACGCCGCTCCGGTCTCCCGAAAAAAGAGATGTCCCGCCGCCACCAGGACGAGATATCCCGCCGCCATCCTGCGGGATACCCGCCGGTACCGAACATCCAGGACTGCCGCCGCTCCCAGAAACAGCCCCGTCAAAACTCTCTGATACATCCGCCTCCGCCTCTCGTTTTTTACGCCGCCTGTCCGCACCGGGAACACATTCTCAGATTCCCGGCCTCCTCGCTGGTCACCTTCCGCACCGTCCGCTTGAGTCCGCTGCAGGAGAGGCTGGTGTGATACCGGTTTCCTTCGTTCGTGATATAGATTCCGCTTCCTCCCTGATCCGCGCATTTTTCACAGGGGTGGTATTTTCCTCCGCCGCGGTTGCGCAGATGTTCCAGCTCCTCCTCTCCCACCTGACGGATGGAAAGCTTCAGATGGGTGCATTCCGGATCCGAGTGGCAGACGGTTCCGGTGGCCGTCACGTATACATATTCCCCGGACTCCTTTTCCCCTCCGGTCTCCTTCCCCTTTCCTGTGGGCGCGCGTCCGGTCCAGGCTCGCACTCTGGCCCTCTGGAGAAAGAAAATGCCGGGCAGCTGGATGGGCGCCTGGATCTGATACGTCAGCACCAGATCGATGGTCTTCCCGTCCTTTAGGATGGAGGAAAGCAGCATATTGTCGTTCTTTATGTTTTGGGGGCTGCCCGCCCGCTCCATGACCTGACGGTGAGCATACGCCGCCGATACCACCGCCGCCACGGTCCGGATCCCTTCTCCTCCTTCCTGCGCGTACTGGACGGCGTAAGCCGCCGTTCCTATCGATTTGCTGAGTTCAGATAAAGCCGTCCCGAATTTCACCGCCGATTCCATCACCGCGCAGTACTGAAGCGCCGCAATCATGCAGATCAGAAAGAGCGGAAGGGCCAGGGCGGCCTCCACCGTAAGGCTTCCCGAAAGCGGGGCAAAAAAGAATGCTTCTGCTCTGGATTTTTTTAAAAGGAACATTGTGGGAGAGAGTATTGCCTTTCTTTTAGAATCTGTCTTCAGACGTGCATGCAGAAGAAAAATGCGTATGCGTAAGTACCGATGCGTTCTTTCTGTTTTCTTTTCCGGATACAGAAGCATTCCTTTTCACCCCGCTTTCTTTTTGTTTTATCCGCTGTCCAGGTAGGAGAGTCCTCCGGTCTGGACAACGGTGATCTCCTCTCCTTTGAGCCCGTTTACCGCCTGGGCCAGGCTGAAAAATACCGGTTTGATCTTCCATTCGGTCCGGGTTTTGATTCCGACAATGCAGTTCTCCGCCCGGAAGGTTTCGCTTCCCTCCATTTCCCTTAGGTTCAGCTCAATCAAATCCAGCGCCCTGCGCTTCTGTTTGGACCGGGAGCCCATATAGAGAAGAATCCGCAGATAATCCCGGTACTCCAGCCCCTTCTCCTGTCCGCTGCCTCCCTGATCGAGAATCTCCACAATCCTCCCCAGGTTCTCCAAAGTCAGCGTCCAGGAAGCGGCGTCCTTCCTCAGAGGTACTTTGTCCCCCTCCAGAAGCGTCCTCACGTCAATCAGGCTTTCTCCATACGCCCAGGCCAGCAAAAGCGCGTGCTTCGTAGCCGCCGTGAGGGCCGGAATCCCCAGAAATCCCGTGAGGGCCGCGGCGAGTGACTGGGCGCTTCCGTTCATCTGCCGGTTGCCCGCGCAGTACAGATAATTCATCCCTTCCCGAAGCAGCAGAAGCCGGTTCACCACAGCTTTCAGGTTCTGCCTGTCCAGAGCCGTACCGCCGATGAGATACTCCAGCTGATAGACAAGCCCTTTCCCCTTCTCTTCACTGAGGTAGTTGGGAAAATGCTGCAGAAGATATTCCCGGAACAAAACGTCCGCCGTGACGCCCTGATGGACCTTCTCCAGCTTCAGGCTTCCTTTCTTCGTAATCTGCCGGGAGGGCAGCTGCGTCAGGGTAACGGTGTTCTGCGATATGGGCTTCCCTCCTGTGACGATGCTGAGGGTGCTGCGCATCCTGAGCTTCGCGATCTCCAGAAGCGGATTCTTTTTCTCTGTCTCCGGCGGTTTCGCCCCGTTTTCCCCTTCTGCCTGCTCCGATTCCAGCTCCCTGGCTCTCTGCTCCTTCTGTTCCTCCAGATCCGAAAGCCTATCGTCGTTTTCCTTTTGTTCCTTCTCATAGGTATCCTGATTCTTCTCAATCTCATCGGTCTCCTTCGCGTATTCCAGCAGAGCCTTCACCGCTCCGGTTCCCAGATTCTCCTTCATAAAGCTTACCGCCTGCTGATAAAAGGCTTCCCCCTCCTGGTCGGTAAGCAGCGCGTATTCGCTGATTTCACTGTGGGTCAGCTCCAGGTTCCAGGGATCAAAGCACAGGACGGACAGAATGCCTTCGGTGGGGTTCGCGTTGGAACAAAGCAGCTCCTCCAGGCGTTCCCCTGTCTTATAAATTCGGAAGGTTCCGCCGCCGTAAGAGGCGTCCAGTCCCAGAATCTCATACTTCTCCAGAAGATGATTCTCAAACTCCGCCAGCAGCGAAAAATTCCCCAGTCCTGTAAGATTTGCCGTCTGTGTCTTTGCCCCCTGTATCCTGGCTGACTCCGCCGCCGTACAGATCAGGCTCAGAAACAAAATACAGACCAGACTTAAAAATACCGTAACCGATCCTCGCTCTCCTTCTCTGTACATAGCGGCTCTCCTTTACACACTGTTGCTCTGGCTGACGATTTTGCTGAAAATACTCTGTACGAGATTTGTCAGCTGCGTCTTAAAAATCAGCACCAGACTGATCAGGACCACGA
>CALWMW010000076.1 GCA_944382085.1 uncultured Lachnospiraceae bacterium
ATCAACGCCACCGTGGCGGGAAAGAAAGAAATGGAGGAAGTGGTGAAGGCGGCCACCGACCGTCTGGGGATGTACGGGAAGAAGACCATCCACATTGGGGACGAGATTCACAGGGTCAATAAGGGACAGCAGGATTACCTTCTGCCTTTCGTGGAGGACGGCACTCTGGTACTGATCGGCGCGACTACGGAGAACCCGTACTTTGAGGTAAACGGGGCGCTTCTGTCCAGATCCGTGATTTTCGAGCTGAAGCCCTTATCTCAGGAGGATATAAAGACGCTGGTGATGCGGGCGGTCTACGACGAGGAGCGGGGAATGGGGGCGTACCACGCGAAGATTGACGAGGACGCGGCGGAATTTCTCGCGGATGTCGCCGGCGGGGACGCAAGGGCGGCGCTGAACGCGGTGGAACTGGGGGTACTCACGACCGCGCCGGGAGAAGACGGAGCGATTCACATTACCCTGGACGTGGCCTCCCAGTGCATTCAGAAGCGGGTGGTGCGCTATGACAAGGGCGGGGACAACCACTACGATACCATCTCCGCTTTCATAAAGAGCATGCGGGGATCCGACCCGGACGCGGCGGTCTATTATCTGGCCCGGATGCTGTATGCCGGGGAGAGTGTGACGTTTATTGCCAGGCGAATTATGATCTGCGCCTCCGAGGACGTGGGAAACGCGGATCCTCAGGCGCTTCAGGTGGCTGTGGCGGCGGCTCAGGCGGTGGAACGGGTGGGAATGCCGGAATCTCAGCTGATTCTGGCCCAGGCGGCTCTCTATGTGGCGACGGCTCCCAAGAGCAATTCCGCCACCAATGCCATTTACGACGCCATGAACGCGGTGAAGTCCGGCTCTGCCACCGTTCCGCCTTATCTTCAGGACGGACATTACGGAGGGGCCGGGAAGCTGGGACGGGCCATCGGGTATGAGTACGCTCACGATTTTCCCAAGCATTTTTCCAGACAGAGGTATCTTCCGGAAGAGCTGGGAGACAAAAAATTCTACTTTCCTTCGGAAAACGGATACGAGCGGGAGATTCAGAACTATCTGGACTGGATCCATGAAGAATAGAAAGGGTGCGAGGGATGGACAGGAAATGGATCAAACTGGGACTTACGGCGGCGGTGTTCTGCCTGGCGGTCAAATATTCAGATGAAATCTTCCGGACAGGGGGACGGATCCTGGGCACGGTAAGGCCCCTTCTTTACGGCTGCGCCCTGGCCTATATTCTGAATATTTTTATGAAAAAACTGGAAAAGCTTTACTTTCCTAAGAGAAAGGAAGCCTGGGCGGACAGAACCAGGCGGCCGGTCTGCGTGGCGGTGAGCCTTGTGTCTGTACTGGCTTTGGCGGCGCTCTTTTTCGGCATGATTATACCGGCCCTGGGAGAATGTCTCCACATCCTGACCAGGGATCTTCCGGGCTTTTTTAATGAGGTGCAAAGGTGGCTGATCCAGGTGCTGCAGGATACTCCGGAGCTGCAGGAATACGTGGAAGAGCTGGAGATTAACTGGGGAGAGCTGACCAGAAAGGTGGGAGATATTCTGGGGCAGGGGCTGGAAAGCCTGTTCAGCTCCGCCTTTCTGGCCGCCAACCGGGTGATTTCCGGGGTAACGACGCTGGTGATCGCCTTCATTTTCGCGATCTATCTCCTTTTTCAGAAGGAACGGCTGGAGGGCCAGATCCGGAAGACGGCGAAGGCGTATCTGCCCCGGCGGCCCAGGCAGCGGGGCGGGGAGTTTCTGGTCCTGGCGCACGAAACCTTTACCAGCTTTATCACCGGACAGCTGACGGAGGCTTTTATCATCGGGATTCTCTGTACGCTGGGCATGCTGCTTCTGCGCCTCCCCTACGCGCAGATTACGGGGATGACGGTGGGCGTCACCGCCCTGATTCCGGTGATGGGAGCTTACCTGGGAGCGGCCATGGGCGCGTTTATGATTATGACACAGAGCCCGGTCCAGGCTTTGATTTTTCTGGTTTTTCTGGTGGTGCTGCAGCAGCTGGAGGGAAACCTCATCTATCCTAAGGTGGTAGGAGGCTCCATTGGCCTGCCGGCTCTTTGGGTACTGGCCTCGGTGACGCTGGGAGGCGGACTTTTCGGGATTGCCGGTATGCTTCTGGGCGTGCCGCTGACCGCCACCCTTTACAAGTGGTTCCGAAGAGAAGTCAATGAGAAGCTGGAAAAAGGGACAGAAGAGGAAGACCGGGATTTCCCGGTTTAGATAAGAAAGGAACATACAAATGAGTCTGACAGAATTATTTATCCTTGCCGTGGGCCTTGCCATGGACGCTTTCGCGGTATCCGTCTGTAAGGGCCTTGCCATGGCCAGGTGTACGGTAAAAAAATCCATGATCTGCGGCGCGTGGTTCGGAGGGTTTCAGGCGCTGATGCCGGCTTTGGGCTATCTGCTGGGTTACCGGTTCCGAAGCTATATTACAGCGGTGGATCACTGGGTCGCTTTTGTGCTGCTGGGAATCATCGGCCTTGGCATGATCAAAGAGGCCATGTCCAAGGAAGAGGAACCGGAAAACGATTCCCTGGATGTGAAGACGATGTTTCTGCTGGCGGTGGCCACCAGCATAGACGCTTTGGTGGTGGGCATTACCTTCGCGTTCCTGCCGGATACCAACGTGGCGGCGGCGGTTTCCTTTATCGGAATCGTTACCTTTGTGATTTCCTCCGCCGGCGTGAAGGTGGGAAACGTTTTCGGCGCAAAATACAAATCCAGGGCGGAACTGGCCGGAGGATTGATTCTCATCCTCCTGGGAACCAGACTGCTCCTGGATCATCTGGGAATTCTGTAGATTCTGTCCCGGCGCTCAGACCGTATGGGTGACCGGGGCGACGCTTCCCTGGGAAGCCTTCAAAAGATCCTCAGGCGTCAGGCGGATCTGAAGGCCGACTTTCCCGCCGCTGACCACGATCTCCGGGTAGGAGAGAGCGGATTCGTCGAGGAAGACCGGATAAGGTTTCTTCAGGCCGATCGCCGTGCAGCCTCCTCTGAGATAGCCGGTGACCGGGAGAAGATCTTTTACGTGAATCATGGAGAGAGATTTCTGAGCGGCCGCGTGGGCCGCTTTTTTCAGATCCAGCTCCCGGTCGATGGGAATCACAAAGACGAAGTAGCTGCCCTGAGGACTTACCGTAACCAGGGTTTTGTACATGAGTTCATGGGGAAGATTCAGCAGGGCGGCCGTCTGCTGCGCGTCGGTGAATGCATCGCATTCATAGGAATACGTCTGGTAAGAGATTTTCATGCGGTCCAGAATCCGCATGGCGTTTGTCTTTGCTTCTTTTGTTTTTGCCATAGTGACTCCTTTCAGGAGCGGAAGCTGCCTTTTCCGCTTTTTTTCACAGCATACAGACGGTCGTCCGCTTCTTTGAAGAGATGGTCAAAATCGCTGTTTCCGTCGCTGACGGCGATTCCGATGCTGATGGAGAGAGCGACCTTGTCATATCTGGCTCCCGCCTCACGGAAAGAAGAACAGATTTCCTCCGCCCGTTTTTCCAAAAGGTCCTGTCTGGTGAATCCGGGAAGGAAGAGAAGAAATTCATCTCCGCCGATGCGGGATACGACGTCGCCCTTTCGGGAATGGCTGCGCAAGAGGTCCGCCAGCAGGATCAGCACCTGATCGCCGGTCTGATGGCCGTAGGTATCGTTGAGCTGCTTGAAATTGTCGATATCCATAAGAAGGATCGCCCCCGGCTGGCGGCAGGAGAGACATTCTTCAATCCTGGAGATGGCCCCCTTTCGGTTGAAAATGCCGGTGAGAGAGTCCTCCATGGCTTCCCGCTTGAGACGCTCCTGGAGCTGAATGCTTTCGTTGATATCCAGCATAATGCTGATCATGGCCCTGCGGCCGTCCTCTGTGGTGATCTCATGGCCTTTGTCGTCCACCCAGAGCCGGGTCCCGTCTTTTCGGATGACGCGGTACTGCACGTTGTATTCCCCGGTTTTCGCGAGGCTTTCGTAAATCGTCTTTTCCACTCGTTCCCAGTCTTCCGGGGCGATCACCTTCTGCATTTTTTCATCGGTCTCTTCCACCAGCTCCTCATACGTATAGCCCAGGTAGTCCAGCATGGTGTCGTTGATGATATAGAGGGGGAAGCCGTCCTCCAGATAACCGCCCATGATTCCGCCGGGAAGCATGGAGAGCATAAGGTCCACCAGCTTGCGGCTGGCGGAAGCGTCCAGCTTGCCCACGGCCTCGCGGCCGTATTTTATGGGAAAGAATTCTTCTCCCTCCTGCTGGTCAGAGGGAGCCGACATGTGAAGGCTGATGATTTTCCATTCGGTTCCTTCCTTCGCCGCGGTCATGGTAAGGCGGGTCTGAAAGGAAAGCGTCACGCCGTCCTCCTCCATCGTCGTCAGGACGCTGCAGTACGCTCCGGATACATTTTCCGCGTACGCGTATTCGTGGTAATGGCTGATCTCATAACGAAACCCTCCGGGGATACTCTCAAACTCATGGATCATCAGATCGCGCAGCTCGTTCTTATTCAAAGCCACTTCCTGTACGCCCGTTCCCAGGCTCATCACGTGCTCGGAAAGGAAGCCCAAAGATTTTTCCAGCTGTCTTTCTACCAAATAAGAATCCAGAAATTGCGTAAGCAAATGTTTGATTTGCATAGGATCATCCTCGTGTCATTTTTTATCACAATTATAGCACATTTTTTCACAGAAAAAAGAGGAAATATGAAAGGGAACGCGTTTTGGGAACCGCCATATATTAATAGAAAGAAGAAAAGGGAGATACCAGGTGGAAAGAGAGTATCGCGACCCACGGCAGTTTCGCCAGTGGGAGCTGGAAGAAGAAGGGAAGACAGAGGAAAAGAACTCCTGGCTTTGGGAGGAATACCCGGAGACTCTGGCAGAGGAACAGGAGGCGGAGCGGGACGCGAAAGCCCTGCAGTCTATGTTTCCCCAGGAGGCCAGGGCTATTCTTCCCTGGATCCGGGAAGCCTGCGACCAGATGGAGTATGAGGGAAGCCGGATGTTTGACAGTCGGCCGGATCAGACGGCAGTGCGGCGTCTGGGAGAGGAGATTTTGGAGAAAGGGAAGGAACAGGGGGTGGAATGCTCCTGGCAGATGGTCCAGGTACTGCTGCTGGAGGAGATGTACCGGCGGCGGCAGCGCCGCAGGAGATGCAGAAAAAACTTGTTCAAAGCCAGGAGGGATAGTATACTGTAGAGAGATACCGTAGGGTATCTTTTAATTTCGGTTTAAAGGATGAAGATCTATGGAAGAATTAAGAACGCTGCTTTTGGAGTTTTTGGACGAAACCCTGCTTTACTGCGTGCTCAGCGGCCAGCGGAGAAAAGAAGGGCCGGTAAAGATAAAGATCCGGCCTCTTCTGAAAAAAGGCCGGCTGGTGTTTCAGGCAGCGCTTTGGGATGGAAAAAAAGAATTCCACGTCAATTATGAAAAAGAAGAGATGATCCAGGCGATTCTGGCCTGGATGAGCCGCGATTTCCGGCAGTTCCAGGGGGAGAGCGCCAGCCGCCAGGTTCACGTCCTGGTGAGCAAAAAGGGAAAAGCCTCCATCCGGGAAAAGAAGCGCTCAGACTGCGGGAAACGGCCGGAGCTTTCCCACGACCGGAAGAAGAAGTATCTTCTGGAAGAGGGGACGCCCGTTCCCTACCTGGTGAAGCTGGGCGTTATGACCAGGGAAGGCAAAGTGGTAAAGGACAAGTACGACAAGTTCCGGCAGATCAACCGCTTTCTGGAATTTATCCGGGATGTGTGCGGGGAATTTTCCAGGGAGGAGGAGATTTCCATTCTGGACTTCGGCTGCGGAAAATCCTACCTTACCTTCGCCGTATACGATTATCTCTGCCGGCAGATGGGATACCGGGTCAACATTACGGGACTGGATCTGAAGGAGGACGTCATCGCGCGCTGCGGGGAGCTTGCCGCGGAATGCGGATATGAGAACCTTCATTTCAGAACCGGAGACATTGCCGAATATGAGAATACAAAGAAGATCGATCTTGTGATTACCCTTCACGCCTGCGACACGGCTACGGATTACGCGCTGGCCAAGGCGGTGGAATGGAACGCCAGAGTGATCCTCTCCGTTCCCTGCTGTCAGCATGAGCTGAACGGGCAGATCCAGTGCCGGACGCTCCAGCCGGTTTTGAAATACGGGCTGATAAAGGAGCGGATGGCCGCGCTGATTACGGACGGGCTGCGGGACTCCCTCCTGGAGCAGGCGGGATACCGGGTACAGGTGCTGGAGTTTATCGATATGGAACACACGCCCAAGAACATCCTGATCCGCGCGGTGAAGGGAAAAGGCGAGGGAAAAGAAGAAGACCGGAGAGCGCTTGAGGAATGCATGGAAGCGCTTCACGTCAGTCCTCTGCTGGATCAGCTTTTGAAAGGA
>CALWMW010000077.1 GCA_944382085.1 uncultured Lachnospiraceae bacterium
CTCCGAACCTGGGGGCTCCGTGACAGTGGGAGTAAACCACCGCCGAAACGCCGTATTCCTCCGCGATCTTTGTAAACGGCGATGTCTCCTCCATCATATTGGTGGGCGGGTAATGAAGAAACATAATAAACTTCCGGTATCCGGCCTCCCATGCCGTCTGAAAGGACGTCCGGAGGCGAACCATCTCTCTGTCTACCAGTTTTCTGGCCTGGGCTTCTTTTTCCTCATCCCAGCCAGTGATATTGCCCCACCGGTCCAGATAGAACGGCCCCTCAAAGGTATAGCCCTTCGTGCCGACCAGCGCGTACTCTCCATACGACGCGTAATTGTTCTGCAGAAAAAAAAGTCTTCCGGAAAATTCTTCGTTGAGGCGGTTTGTTTTCTTTGCCTCCCAGAACATATCGTGGTTTCCCCGGAGGAGAATTTTCTTCCCCGGAAGTCTTTCAATGAAAGCCAGATCCTCTCTCGCTTCCGAAAGCTTCCGTCCCCAGGAATGATCTCCCGTAAGAACCAGGGTATCCTCCGGTTTTACGATCCGGTTTACGTATTTCTCGATCTTGCGCTCGTGGTGTTTCCAGACCGACCCGAAAGCGTCCATTGGTTTGTTCGCCTGAAAACTCAAGTGCAGATCCCCCAATGCGTACAGCGCCATCCCGCCGCCTCCTATCTCTTCGCACCGTCAACCCTTCCGCTTCAAAGGGCTTCCTATCCTTCTTCCTTCTCAAACCGGTATTCCTGCCGGATCTGCGGGTATTTCGCCGAATCCGTCCGGCTCATAAACAGCTCGTAAGGCCTGGCGTAGACCGAGAACGGCGCGTACAAAGCCTGGTAAACCACCAGCTCTTCGCCGGTCTCCGTGTGCTTCGCGAAAGCCAGAATTTTATAAAGATACTCGGAGGTTTGGGAAGAAACCAGTTCTCTCTTAAAATGCCGGACGATGTCTCCCACCCGAAACCCGCGTTCTTCCTTTCGGGAAACCTCCGCCGCCGGCGCTTCCTTTGCCTCCTCATATTCCTCCCGGTCCAGAGATACAGGAATCCCGGACCTCCCTTTAATGTGCACGCCGCCGTACCAGGTTCCGGCGGTTTCAAAAACATCCCCCACTTCGTATTCCGGAGAAGATTCGTCGTTCTTTTTGATAATTCGGATTCTGCTCATCTGCTGCCTCCTTTTTCGGTTTCCTTTGGCGCGTTCTTTCTTTCCTCTTCATACGCTTTCAAAGACGCCAGGGCGTTCGGCGCCAGTGGGAAAAGCGCGATCATATTAAAAATCGTCATCAGCCCCACGCCCACGTCTCCCAGATCCCAGACAAACTGATACGCGGCCATCCCGCCTACAAACAGCATAACCAGAGCCAGCAGCTTATAAATCGTCTGGGAGATCCAGTTATCCCCGAACAGATAGGCCACGTTAGATCTCGCGTAAAACAGAATCCCCAAAAAGGTAGAGAAACTGAACAGCCAGAGAATCACCGCAATAAAGACCACGCCGAAGGCTCCCAGATGGTGTCCCATCGCCGTCTGCATCAGATCCATCCCCTCTAAGCCTTCTGTGAGCTCTCGCGGCGTCAGCAGCATGATCATAGCGGAGCAGGTGCAGATCACAATGGTATCAATAAACACCCCAAGCGCCTGGAGCAGTCCTTCCTTCGCCGGGTGGCTGATATCTGCCGCCGCTGCCGCGCAGGGCGCGGAGCCGGAGCCCGCCTCATTGGAAAAAAGCCCCCGCTTGGCGCCGTTCATAATGACCGCGCCGATCCCTCCGCCCACAGCCTGCCGCAGGCCGAAGGCCTCCGCGAAAATCCTCTGAAATACCCCCGGTACCTTATCCGCGTTTGTCAGGATAATAAAGATCGTAATAAAAAAGTAGCAGGCCGCCATAATGGGAACGATCACATCCAGCACCTTAACCGTGGCGTTTTTCCTCAGCACAATCACAGCTGCCGCCGCCGTCAGCGCTAAAGCCGAATAAAGCGGCGGAATCCGGAAGGCGTTCTCAAAAGAGGATGTGATGGAGTTTCCCGTCACCTGGCTGATCCCGCACCAGCAGATCAGTCCGGAGAGAGCAAAAAGAGACGCAAAGACCGATTTTCTTCTCCCTCTTTTCTCAGGACAGAACAGATGGTGAAGATAGTAGGCCGGTCCGCCCCGGTATCCTCCGTAGAGCGGGTCCTTCTCCTTATACAGCTGGGCCAGCGTCGCTTCTATAAAAGCCGTGGAGGAGCCGACCAGAGCAATGATCCACATCCAGAATACCGCTCCCGCTCCTCCGGCTGAAATCGCCGCCACCACGCCTACCAGATTTCCCATCCCCACCCGGCAGGCCGTGGAGATGATCAGCGCCTGCAGGCCGGAAATCCCTTCCCGCTCCCCGCTTTTCTGATTCTCCAGCGTTACCCGGATCATCTCCGGAAAAAGGCGAAACGGCAGGAAACGCGTCCGCACCGTAAAGTAAAGCCCTGCCGGAATCAGGATCAGTACCAGAAGAGAAAGCCCCAAAACGCTTCCTCCCGGCAGAGGAATCCGTACAAGATCTCCCCATAAAAATTGATAAATCAGCTTTATAACATCCATTTACAGATACTGGCGCTCCAGCCGCGCAATCTCCTTCCTTACAAGCTCTGTCACTTCCTCCGGTCCCAGGATTTTCACGCCTTCTCCCAGGGAAAAAATCCATCCCAGAAACTGGCCGCTGACCCGAACGTCTACGTTTACCGTAAAATGATCAGGCCCGGAGGGGATCATCATAAGGTCCTTGCCGAACCGGTCAATGATCACGCCTGCCAGACGGTTTTCCACCAGAAGGCGGACCTTCTGTTCCTTTCCCCCGAACATGCCGAAGCTTTTCTTCGTATAGTCTGCCATATCCAGCTTCCTGAAATACTCTCTTCCCTCCCTTTTTTCCTCAGACGTCTGAATGTGCAGCATCTTATCTACCCGATAGTGCTTGATCTGCTTCGCCTGGGAATCAAATCCCACCAGATAATAGTTCTCATCGTCCCAGGAAAGCCCCCATGGGCTGATATGATAGTAAGCTCCGCCGTGGCGCAGCTCCATCTCTTTTTTTACATTCCATTGAAAATACTGAAAGCGGATCTTCCGGTCTTCCGAAATCGCGTTGTGAATCGCATCCACCGTATAGTAAATACTTTCGTTCATGGTTTTGATTCTACCGGATACAAATACCTGCCGCTGCAGCTTCATTCCCTCGTAGCGGCTTACCAGCCGCTCCAGTTTCTTGATCAGGGCGTTTGTCTTGCGCTCTGTAATGAATTTTGACGACTGAATCGCGTCCACCAGAAGCTTCAGCTCCGGCAGCTCAAAGGGACGGTTCACCACATGGTAATGGTAGCGGTTTCCCACAGATTCCCCTTCCACTTCAATTCCCAATACCTCCAGATCTCTAAGATCATTGTAAATGCTTTTCCGATCCGCGGTAATCTCATACTGTTCCAAAGCGGAAAGGATCTCCGGCATGGTAATATAGTGTTCCTCGTCCGTCCGTTCCAGCATGATCTGAGCCAGGCGGTACAGCTTGAATTTCTGATTCGTTCCTTTTGGCATAACGTCTTCCTCATCTTCCGGCTCAAAGCCTGACATCGTAAAAGCAGTATACCATATCTGGTATAAGAAAAACACCCAGGATTTGAAAATCCTGGATGTTAAAAATCATACTCATCCGGATTCAGACCGGCCTTTCTGAGCACGCTTCTTCTTCTCGACGCGCTCATATACTCCAGTTCCTCCGCGTTAAGTCCGGA
>CALWMW010000078.1 GCA_944382085.1 uncultured Lachnospiraceae bacterium
CCATACAACAGGTAAAAGAACAGCAGATTTAAAAAAATAAGCGGAGGCGTCAGATCCTGGGGAACATGCGTGTAACACTCCAGGAGGCAGAACGCCAGCGGCGGCGTCAGCAAAGCTGTCACCGCCCCCGGAATCTTTCCATATTGAAACGGCAGCAGAGGAAACGCCGCTGCCGCTGCCGCCATCAGAAAGAACCATCCCATAAAAACGGGATTCCCGCCCTCCCCCGCCTGGGCGAGAAACGCGGCGGCAATGAGTCCGGCCGCAGCCAGAAGGCTTGCGGCCGCTTGAAACCATATATGCTTTTGTACTACTCTCTTCATTCTGTCACAACCTTAACTCTTTTTGATATGCTGATGGGAAAACAGATGATCCTGACAGTATTCATAGTTCCCGTCGCATTTGGAACAGTAGCGGAACTCCAGATGGTCCCCGTCTTTTTCCGTGCGGCCGCAGACCGCGCATCTGTGTCTGGCGGTGGTTTTTGGCTGCATTTTCGTCACCGTCTTTTTAAATTCCTGCTTTCTGTGTATCTCTCTGGGGGAAAACCTCCAGTATTTTCTGGTAAACAGAAAAAACAGGACAAAGTTCAGCAGCGACATAAAAATAGAAGTACGGATCACCCAGGATCCCCGGACAAACTCTACGAGAATAAAGACGCCGTAAATCAGCCCCATCCATTTCATCTTAACGGGGAACAGGAAGTACAGAAGCACCTCCATATTGGGGTAGGTGAGGGCAAACGCCAGAAAGATGGACATATTAATATAGTAGGTGCTGAACAGAGACGCAAACAGGCTGATGTAGTCTCCCAGGAAGCCATACAGGATAAAGGCTCCCACAGCCGTAAACAGGATCCCGGAGAAAATATAGACGTTAAACTTAAACGCTCCCCAGGTCCGCTCCAGCGCCTTGGCAATGGAAAAATAAAAAAACAGGGTGATGATCGTAAACAGGTCAAAGCTGGAAGGCGGAATCAGGACCCAGGTCAGCAGCCTCCAGACCTGTCCTCTCACGATGTAAGCCGGATCCAGAGTAAGGTAAACCAGGAACTGCGGAAAAAGCAGTTGGAGAAAGTAACCGATCACATAACAGCCGATCATGATTTCCGGAAGGTTCCTGAGGGCATATCTGCCGTATTTTCGTTCCATTTTATTAAAAAAATTCATACGCTGATCTCTCCATTCGGGGAATCGCCCCGTTCCTCTTTATCTCTGACATTATAAAATCCGGGCCGGGATTTGTCAATTCAGCTTCCTCCCTTTTGCCCGGTCTTCACAAAGATTTAAGAATAAGGGAAAAGCTTTGGAATCCATAGCTCATCCCCTATCTGAAGGTTGTATACATCAAGGAAAGGATTGGCGTAGATCAGCGCCGACACGCTGACCTGATACTTTTTCCCAATCCGGTAAAGAGTGTCCCCTTTTTCTACGGTATGAATCCTCCCTCTGCACTGATTCGTCCCCATAGGCTCTCCTTGTCGTCCCTTTCTTCTAGTATATGCTTCCGGGACGACAGCGTTTATTCTTTTCCGTTGAAACAGTAGGTGCAGAGCTTACAGGGAGAAATTCCAATGGAGGCTTCCAGATCATCCAGACGGTGATACCGAAGCGTTGTGAAATTCTGCGCCTTGCGGATCTCCTCCAGCATTTCCTCATACCGTCTGCTGCAGGGATTCGCGTAATCATCCAGAACCTCCTGGGATACCGTTCCTTCCCGTTCCTGGATCACCCTGCGGGTAATGAGATCCATTTCGGATTTGGATCTGGAAAAGTTCAGATATTTGCACCCGTAAAGCAGCGGCGGGCAGGCCGGACGGACGTGCACCTCTTTGGCTCCGCTCTGGTAGAGGAATTCCGTCGTCTCCCTAAGCTGCGTTCCCCGGACAATGGAATCGTCAATCAGGAGAAGCTTCTTGTTCTGAATCAGGGCTTTTACCGGAATCAGTTTCATACGGGCGATCAGGTTCCTCTGGCTCTGCTTGGTGGGCATAAAGGATCTGGGCCAGGTAGGCGTATATTTTATGAAGGGACGTCCATAGGCGATGTTGGACTCATTGGCGTACCCGATGGCGTGGGCGATTCCGGAATCCGGCACGCCGGCTACCAGATCCGGCTGTACGTTTCCCTTATCCCGTTTCGCCAGCATACTTCCGCACTTGTACCGCATCTCTTCTACGTTTACCCCTTCGTAGGAAGAAGTGGGGTATCCGTAATAAACCCACAGGAAAGAACAGATCCGCATCTCTTTTCCGGGAGCAACCAGTTCCTTGACGCCATCCGCCGTCACAAAGTCGATTTCTCCTGGGCCAAGCTCCTTGTAGTCCGTATAGCCCAGGTTGATGTAGGCAAAATTTTCAAAGGAAACGCAGAAAGAATCCTCTCTTTTTCCAATCACCAGAGGCGTTCTGCCCATGCGGTCTCTGGCCGCGTACAGCCCGTCCTTCGTAAGAAGAAGCAGGGTCATAGAGCCGTCCACCTTCTCCTGCATGAAACGAATTCCTTCCTCAATGGTCTCCTTCTTACAGATCAGCGCCGCCACAAGCTCGGTGGCATTGATCTGCCCTCCGCTCATCTCCTGAAAATGCGTGTTCCCATTTTCATAGACGTACTTCAGAAGCTCCTCCATATTGTTGATCTTGCCCACCGTGGTAATCGCAAAGCTTCCCAGGTGAGACTGAACCAGAAGGGGCTGCGGTTCATAATCCGAGATGCATCCGATCCCCAGATAGCCTTCCATCTCCTCTACATCCCGCTCAAATTTGGTCCGGAAAGGTGAATTTTCTATATTGTGAATGGCCCGCTGAAATCCACGTTCTCCATAGACAGCCATCCCGCCTCTGCGTGTCCCCAGATGTGAATGATAATCTACTCCGTAAAACAAATCCTGTGTACAGCTTCCCTTAGAAGCCACGCCGAAAATTCCTCCCATGAAAAATTCCTCCTGTTTCCGTGTGTATTCTGAGACATAAGTAAAACAGTTGCTGTTCCAAACAGCTTCAGTTTACCACATCGTTTTCGATTTTTCTACCGCAATATTTTTCTTGCCAAATCACATCTTTTTATACTATACTGAACCAGGCGCATCTGTCAATTAATTTGTGAAAGAAGGAATGCTTATGGCAGGTTCCACGTTAGGAACAATTTTTCGCATCAGCACCTGGGGAGAATCCCACGGCAAAGGAATCGGCGTCGTGATCGACGGCTGCCCCGCCGGACTTCCCCTGGAAGAAGCAGACATACAAAAATACCTGGATTTAAGAAAGCCTGGTCAGAATCCATATACCACAAAACGAAAAGAAGCAGACGCTGCGGAGATTCTCTCCGGCGTATTTGAAGGAAAAACCACCGGAACTCCGATCTCCATTCTGGTGCGGAATGAAGATCAGCGCTCCAGAGATTACGGGGAGATTCGCGAACTGTACCGCCCCGGCCATGCGGATTTCTGTTTTGACGAAAAGTACGGGTTTCGGGATTACCGGGGTGGCGGACGTTCTTCCGGCCGGGAGACCATCGCCAGGGTGGCGGCCGGCGCGGTGGCCGCGAAAATTCTTGGGACGCTTGGCATCTCCATCCGGGCTTATGCGGACTCCATCGGTCCCGTTCACGTAAATCCGGACCGTCTGGATTTCTCTTACACGTACGAAAGCCCGCTGCGCATGCCCGACCGGGAAGCGGAGGCCTTGGCTATGGACTATGTAAAATCCTGCGTGAAAGCCCTGGACTCCAGCGGCGGCTCGGTAATCTGCCAGGCTCTCGGCCTTCCCGCAGGGCTTGGGGAACCGGTCTTTGACAAGCTGGACGCGAATCTCGCAAAGTCCCTGATGTCCATCGGCGCCGTCAAGGCAGTGGAAATCGGAGACGGAACCGTCGTGTCCGAAAGAAAGGGTTCGGAAAACAACGACTGGTACGCGTTGAATGAAGAAGGCGTTCCTTATAAAACCACGAATCACGCTGGCGGAATTCTGGGCGGCATCAGCGACGGCAGCCCGGTAACGGTCAGGGTCACGTTTAAACCCACCTCCTCCATCGCGGCGCCTCAGCCCATGCTGGGAAGGGACGGCGCGCTTCACGAGTCGGTTTCCATCCATGGCCGTCACGATCCTCTGATCGTTCCCAGAGCCGTCGTGGTCGTGGAAGCCATGACCGCCCTTACGATTCTGGATCTTTTACTGCAGAATCTTTCCTCCAGAATGGACTATCTTCAGCAGATCTACGGACATTCCGCCTCATAAAAAAGGCTGTGAAAAAATGATTTCTCATTTTTTCACAGCCTCTTTTGCGTTTTATGGTTCCAGTGTCTCGTCCACTTTCGAGATCAGGATACAGTTGGGCGTCTCAACGCTAATGGGCCTTCCTTTCATCACCAGAAGTCCCCGTTCATAATCAATGGTAAAGAAACGGATCTCATTGGTCTCATGGTTCAGAACCACAAGCGTCTTCTCTCCCGGAAAGACGTCCAGATCCTTGGGGTACTCTCCGCTGATGGGAAGGCAGCAGAGCCGCGTCAGCATTCCGGTCTCCGGATCTACCTTGAAAACAGCCGCCGTATTCTCTCCCGCCGTGGAGGCGTAGAGATAGTTTCCGCTGGGGGATAGCTTCATGCCGCAGCAGGCGCTTCCGATGGACTCCGGGTCCCGAAGCGTGGAAATCTCCTGAATCTTTTCGAATTCAGGACCCTTGCCGCTTCCATCGTAAGTATAGACGCAGATCTCGTTGGTCAGCTCGCAGTTGATATAGGCAAAACGCCCGTCTTTGCTGAACGTAAGAAGCCTCGGACCAGACTCCAGCTTACATCTGAGAATGTCAAACAGCCTGAGCTTTCCGTTCTTGGGGTTCACCTTATACAGCTTCACCTGATCGATTCCATTGTCCACCGCGCAGAGATATTTGTCATCGGGGCTTGGAATCACGCAGCTTACATGCGGACGGAAATTGCGCTCCGCCACGCTGCCCAATCCTTTGTGGAAGATTCCGTCCATCACAGAGCCGAGACGCCCGTTTCTATGGGTATGGACCACGGTAACCTTCCCGTCGTGGTATCCGCCGACAAAGAGGAATTTTCCGCTCTTATCCGGGGAAAGATAGCAGCCCCGCATTCCGTCAATCCCTACCTGATTGATGGGAGTAAGTCCGCCGTCCGGAAGTATCTTCAGCACTTCCACGCCCTCGTCCGCGATGGAATAGAGATATTTCCCATTGTAGGACTTCGTCATATGGGAAGCGTTGTTTACCGGAATCACAGTCCGTTCCGTCATGATTCCCTCTTCTATGTTAAGATCATAAACGTGAATGCCAATACTGCTTCCGTGGGTATAGGTCCCTACATAGGCAACGTATTTTTCCTGACCCTCCATCTTCCAGCCCTCCTGTTTTTTCACTATTGTAACCATCTTAACATAGAAACCGGTATTTGTTAAGCAAATTGCGGGAAAAACTATGGAAAAACTTATGCAAAATCTATTGACACAGATTTTAGATTTTGTATAATTTTCCAAAGATTATTTTTCAGAAAGGATCGATAACCATGTGGAAAGAAAAGAAGCCTTTGGAACTGAAAGAAAACCCCTTTGAGATGATTGGAAAAGACTGGCTTTTAATCACTGCCGGCACAAAAGAGTCCTGCAACGCCATGACCGCTTCCTGGGGAGGCGTAGGCGAGATGTGGGGAAAGCACGTTGTTTATCTCGTAATCCGTCCGCAGCGCTACACAAAAGAATTCGTTGACCGACAGGAACAGCTCTCTGTCTGCGTGCTTCCGGACTCCTACCGTTCCGTCTACAATTATATGGGACAGGCTTCCGGACGGGACGAAGACAAAATCGCGAAATCCGGACTGACCGTAGCCTTTGAAGACGGCGTTCCTTTTTTCCAGGAATCCTCAACCGTTTTCCTGTGCAGGAAGCTGTTTGCCCAGCCTTTTGAGGAAGCCTCCTTTCTGGATCCCGCTCTGATTGAAAAATGGTATCCGGAAAAAGACTATCACACTCTGTATATCTGCGAAATCCAGAAAGTACTTGTGAAGGAATAAGCGATCCATGGAAAGAGTACTCTCCTATCAGGCGAAGAAGGAAGACGCCGGAAAGACCCTCGGCTTTTATCTCAGAGAGCGCGGGTTTTCCCGTCACCTGTTTACGATACTGAAGCAGACAGAGGGTTCCATACAGAAAAACGGAACGCCGGCCTATACAAACGAAAAACTCCAGGAGGGCGACCGCATTGTTGTCGTCCTCCTGGAGAAAGAAATCTCCTCTTCCGTAACCCCGGAACCGCTTCCTCTCTGCATCCGCTATGAGGATGAAGATCTCCTGGTGTTGAACAAGCCCTGGGATCTGCCGGTGCATCCCTCCGTCAACCATCACAGCGGCACTCTGGCGAATGGTGTAATGTGGTATTTTGCCCGCCGCTCGATCCCGTACGTATTCCGCTGCGTCAACCGGCTGGACCGGGACACCAGCGGTCTTTTGATTCTCGCCAAAAATATGCTCAGCGCTTCTATCCTCTCCCGTATGTGCGCGAACCGGGAAATTCACCGGGAGTACCTGGCCGCCGTTTCCGGCCTTCTTCCTGACTCCGGCTCCATCTGCGCCCCCATCGGAAGGGCTCCTGATTCCATCCTCATGCGCCAGGTGGACTTTGAAGCAGGCGCTCCGGCTCATACGGACTACTGGCGCCTCTTTTCGGAGCAGGGCCGGTCCCTGGCGCTGATTCGTCTCGGAACCGGACGGACCCATCAGATCCGGGTGCATATGAAGCACATCGGGCATCCGCTTCTGGGTGATTTTTTATATGCTCCGGAAAGCCGGAATCTTTTGAAGCGGCAGGCGCTTCACTCCTTCCGTCTCTCCTTTCGCCATCCCGTCACCGGAGAATTCCTGCGTTTTACCGAGCCGCTTCCGGAAGATCTGCGCCGTCTCTTTCCTTCCCTCTGCCCCGATCTTTGCTGAGGCCGCGGATCTTACGTCTCAGCGGATACGGTCCGGGAATCCCACCTTGCGCTGTACCTTTCTTAATGTTTTCCCGGCGTAATACGAAGCTTTTTCCGCGTTCTCCTTAATGATCCGATCCAGATACGCCTTATCCTTTTCCAGTTCGGCTACCCGCTTCTGCAAAGGCTCCAGCACGTCTACCACCGCTTCTCCCACAGCCTCTTTAAACTGGCCGTAGCCGCATCCGGCAAATTCTCTCTCCGCCTCTTCGGGCGTTTTGCCCTGGCACGCGCAGTAAATATTTAAAAGGTTGTAAATTCCCGGCTGCTCCTCACTGTAACGGATCTCTCCCAGAGAATCGGTCACTGCCTTCTTGCATTTCCTGCGGATGGTATCCGGATCATCCATCAGATAAATGCTGCCGTTCGGATTTTCATCGGATTTGCTCATCTTCTTGGAGGGATCCTGAAGGCTCATAATCTTGGCTCCCGTCTTTCCGATATAAGCCTCCGGAACGGTAAATACGTCGCCGTAAATTGCGTTAAACCGCTGCGCGACATTCCGGGTCAGCTCCAGATGCTGCATCTGGTCGATTCCCACCGGCACCACGTCCGCCTGATACAAAAGAATGTCCGCCGCCATAAGCACCGGATACGTGAAAAGACCGGCGTTGATGTTGTCCGCATGCTTCGCCGCCTTATCCTTAAACTGAGTCATCCGGTTCAGCTCTCCCATATAGGTAAAGCAGCTCAAAATCCAGGAAAGCTCCGCGTGACCGGAAACGTGGGACTGATAGTAGATACAGTTCTTCTCCGGATCCAGCCCCGCCGCGATATAGAGCGTCAAAAGTGCTCTGGCTCTTTTCCGAAGCATCGCGGGATCCTGCCGCACCGTAATGGAGTGCAGATCGACCACGGAATAAAAGCATTCGTATTCATCGCTCAAAGTCACCCAGTTTTTCAGCGCTCCCAGGTAGTTTCCAAGAGTGAGCGATCCTGTCGCCTGCATTCCGCTGAAAAGTACTTTTTTATTGTCAATCATCTGTTTTTCCTCCGTCTTTCTGATCCTGTTGAAAATCTTACCATTTCCCTATCGCAAAGACAAGGTTGTAAGAATCCCCACATCCTGTTAGAATAGACGGAAAGAAAACGATTACCGATCAGAAAGAAGGAGTTCTTATGGAAAAAATTGCCAGCTTTACCATTGACCATTTAAAGCTTGTACCCGGACTTTACGTTTCCAGAGTCGACCAGGTAGGCCGGGAGACGGTCACCACCTTCGACATCCGCATGACAAATCCAAACGAAGAGCCTGTCATGAATACGGCCGAAGTACATACCATTGAGCATCTGGGCGCTACCTATCTGAGAAACCATCCGGTATACAAGGATAAAACCCTCTATTTCGGCCCTATGGGCTGCCGGACCGGCTTTTATCTTCTCCTTGCCGGCAAATACGAATCCAGGGAGCTGGTTCCTCTTATGAAGGAACTGTTTGCTTTTATCCGGGACTATGAAGGAGAGGTTCCGGGCGCTACCGCCAGAGACTGCGGAAATTATCTGGATATGAACCTTCCCATGGCCAGATACCTGGCGGGACGTTATCTCTCCCAGGTACTGGAGGGAATTTCCCAGGACCGCCTGCTCTATCCGAATTCCTGAGCGCCAGAAAAAGCTGGTATGAGAAGCCTTTCCGGTTTTCTCATACCAGCTTTCTTTAAATTCTTTTCCCTTTCAGATAGTACTTTCTCACAAAACGAAACAGCTCTTCTTCCCCCCGCTGGTCCAGGATTCTCAGCATACCGTGAAGCTCCTTTTCCGTCTGGGGATGCATCAGGTAATGGCTTTTCCCTCTTTCAAAATAAGCCAGCGGATCCCGGTCCGTATATTCGCATCCGTTATAATTCTTGGAAGCGCAGATCCGGTCCATCAACATCTCCGCCACATATTTTCGCGGCATCTGTACAAATTGAAGGGGAAAGCTCTCCCGGTCCGGATGCATGGCATAATCCATCCAGTACTCAAAGTGGTGCCGGTTTCTCCCCTTATGGTGCATCCAGGCCTCCGAGTAGGATTTGTCCTTCCGTTCGTTGTTGTTGGGGCTGCTTTTTCCGTCCGCGTAATACATGCATCCCATCAGGAATTCCGAAGGCATATACTTTGAAAGGTCATGCATCAGTCCCTGACGGTACAGTCCGATCCGAAAGCAGTGCTTCATTACCAGAAGCTTGTGTTCCGTTATGGTCTTGAAGTGCCCCTTTGTCTTTTCCCAGGTGATTAGCCTCAGCATTTTTTGAAGTTTCATGTTCTATCTTCTTTCCTTCCAATATAATAACGCTTCTGGGAGCCGCCTCCACAGATTTTTCTCTGCCCAGCGCCGCCGGTTCCGAAAGGAAGCTCTCCTCCAGAGTGGTGTCCATCACCTTTCGCCACTCCATATCCGAAGGGAGAAGGGGAAGGGCGAATTTCTGTTCCGTCCAGTGAAAATTGTAGGCGATATAGAGGAACCCGTCTTCTTTTGCATACTCGCCGCAGTACAGACAGCCGATGTGCCGGTTTCCGCAGTCATAATCCGTATACCAGGCCTGTTCTCCATGGAAGGACAGATTGGGATACCCGCAGGATCTGGTGTCCATGCTGGCCGGCTCCGTCTTCTGCCTAAGCACCGGATGGCTTTTTCGAAACGCCACTGCTTTCTTTACAAATTCCGTGAGTTCTTTTCCCAGACGTCCGTTTCCCCAGTCCAGCCAGGTCAGAGAACTGTCGTGACAGTAAGGATTGTTGTTCCCGTTCTGGGAATTGCCGAATTCGTCTCCCGCCAGAAGCATCGGCGTTCCCTGGGCAAACAGCATCATGCAGTACGCGTTCTTCCGCTGCCGCATTCTGAGCCGCGTTACTTCTTTCTTTCTGCTTGGACCTTCCACACCGCAGTTCCAGCTGAAATTGCCGTCGGTTCCATCCCGGTTCTGCTCTCCGTTTTCCAGGTTGTGCTTCTGGTCGTAGGATACCAGATCCATCAGCGTAAATCCGTCGTGGTTGGTCATATAGTTGATTTCCTGGCAGCCGGGCGGATTGTTCTTCATCCGGAAGGCAAATTCTCTCAGGCACTGTCCGTCGCCCTTGAGCATACGCCTGCAGTCGTTCATAAATCCGTCGTTGGATTCCCCCAGCGTTTTTTCCCCGCTCACAGGAATCCTCTGACGCACAGGCTCCGGAAACCAGCCTCCCACCAGCTTCAGGTCCTGGAACAGAGGAAGCTTTGCGGCTTCTTCTACCACCTGAGGTCTGGAAAGGAGGCAGAAGCCGTCCACATGGTATTCTCTGGCCCAGAATTCCAGACAGGAAAGGATTTTGCCCATATCCACTTCATCCGGGAAGGAAAATTCCATCAAAAGCTCGATTCCCAGACGATGGCACGCTTTTACCAGGTTTTTAAATTCTTCCTCCGGATAGGCGCTGCTGGAATAAGCCGCCTTGGGAGCAAAGAAAAATCCGTTCCCATATCCCCAGTAATTCAGCCGGACTTCCTCCGCCTTCGCGTTTTGGGAGGAAACAGCGGGAAGCAGCTCCTCAAATTCATAAGCCGGCATCAGTCGGAGCTGATTCACCCCAAGCTCTTTGAGGTAGGGCAGCTTCTCCTGGATTCCGAGAAACGTTCCCTTGTGACGCACGCCGGAATTTTTCTGTTTCGTAAATCCGCGGACATGAAGCTGGTACATTACCGCGTCCCGGTAGGACAGCTTTGGCCGGACGTCTCCTTCCCAATCATACTTTTTCGTAAGAAACGCGCCCCGGACCTCATGGGGGGACGCGGGTTTTTCGGCAAATTTTCTTTTCCCGGCGATCTTCCTGGCATAGGGATCCGTAAAAATCCGATCTCCGATTTTGTAATTGTACTCATAAGCGGAAGGCGGTATTTTCACAAGCAGCGTAAACAAATGCCCCGGCTCCTCGGTGGTTTCAAAGGGGATCTCCCGCTCCGGCACAGAGCTGCCTTTTTTATAGAGAAGCAGGACCGGCGTCTCGCCTGTTTCGGAACAGCACGCAAACCGGATTCCGGTTCTTTCGGAAGAAACGCCTGGAAAGAGCGGCGCGCTCCTCTGATATTCTGCCTTTTTTTCTGTCATCCTGTTTTTTTCTTCCTTTCTTCCATAAGGTTATGCGTCAAACTCCAACGCGATGTCCAGTTCTACCGGACAGTGATCGGAACCGGTTACCTCGGTCCTTATCCTGGCGTCCCTTAGCTTGTCTTTCAGGCATTCCGATACGCAGAAGTAATCAATCCGCCACCCCGCGTTTTTTTCCCTGGCCTTAAAGCGGTAAGACCACCAGCTGTACACGCCTTCCTGATCCGGATAAAAGTAACGATACGTATCAAGAAAACCGCTCTCTACAATTTTTGTGAATTTCTCCCTTTCCTCGTCCGTGAATCCGGCGTTTTTCCGGTTCGTCCTGGGGTTTTTCAGGTCGATCTCCTGATGCGCCACATTCAGATCCCCGCAGAAAACAACGGGTTTTCGTTCCTCCAGCTTTTTCAGATAGCAAAGGAAATCGTCCTCCCATTCCATTCTGTAATCCAGCCTTGCCAGCTCGTTCTGGGAGTTGGGCGTATAAACCGTAACAAGGTAAAAGGAGGCGTACTCCAGGGTAATGACTCTACCCTCGGTATCGTGCCGGGGAATGCCAATGCCGTAAGAGACGGATTCCGGTTCCTTTTTCGTAAAAACCGCCGTTCCGGAATACCCTTTCTTCTGAGCGTAATTCCAAAACTGCGCATAGCCCGGCAGATCCAGCTGGATCTGTCCTTCCTGAAGCTTACTCTCTTGTATACAAAAAACATCTGCGTCTTCCTGGCGGAAAAAATCCAGAAACCCTTTCTGTACGCAGGCCCTCAATCCATTTACATTCCAGGATATCAATTTCATTTTCTTTCTCCTATTTCTCCATTCTGCGTTCTTCTACAGTATAGCATTATTTTTTGAAATTTCCCAGCAATATCTTTTTCTTTCCTTGATCTTCCTGCCGTTTTCTGTTAAAGTGATAGCAGCAGAGGGATTCTGCAAAGAATATTAGAGCAAAAGAGAGGTATAAGGAATGAGTGATTTTGAATCCTGCAGCGGGAACTGCCAGGGATGTTCCTCCACAGACTGCGGCGAAGGAACCGCAACGATCACCCTGACGCTGGATAACGACGAAACCGTGGAATGTTCGATTCTGACGATCTATGAAGCTGCCGGACGGGAGTACATCGCTCTTCTTCCCCTGGATGAGAACGGGGAAAACGAGGATGGAGAAGTCTATCTGTACCGGTTCCGGGAAGAGAACGGCGTGCCGGTATTGGAGAACATCGAGGATGACGATGAATACGAAGCCGCTTCTGACGGATTTGAAGAATGGCTGGACGATATGGAATACGACGAGCTGGTTTCAGCCGACGAAGAGTAACACACCCCAAAAGGACCAAAGGAAGAGAAGGGTTTTCGCCCCTCTTCCTTTTCTTTTTTTATCCCAGTTCCGGGTCCTCCAGAAAAGGCTCCAAAAACTGAGAGGGTTCCATGGCCTTTCCGTACCGTTCCCGGATATAAAAGAGGTGAAGCCGATCCCTGGCCCTCGTCATTCCCACATAAAACAGTCTTCTTTCTTCTTCCAGATCCGCCTCCAGAAAGGCTTTCCCATGAGGGATCACCCCTTCGTTTACATCCAGGAGAAACACTTCAGAGAATTCAAGTCCCTTGGAGCTGTGGAACGTTGCCAGAGTAACTGCGTCCTGCGTCCTTTTCTGCGTCCGTCCTTCCTTCTGTTTCCTTGTGTAAGCTTCGATCTGATCAAACCAGTCCTCACAGGTTTTAAAAGGTTTGGCGGAAGCCTGAATCTCATCCAGGAGCTCCAGCCACTCATCCGGACGGACGCTCCGATAGGCGGCATACTCTTTGAGATATTCCTCGTATCCGATTCCCTGGCGGATATAATTCACAGCCGCATAAGGCGGCAGACGCTTCAGCAGTTTCAGATCCTCTTCCATCTTATCGATCCGGTCCTGCATCCATTCCTTATCCTCATAATAAATGCGAAGCTCTTCAAATGAAATCCTCGCGGATTCCGCCGCTTCTCTGGCAAAATACCGTTTCGGCCGATTCATGACCTGGACAAATTCTCTGCGGTCCAGTCCCTGATGTGCCAGATGAAAATAAGCAAAAAGATCTTTCGCGATCCAGTGCTCGTAAAGATTCGGAAGCGCGTCCCGCATCACAAAGGGAAGCTGAAATTCCATCAGGCGTCTGGCAAAAGGGGCTGCCCCCTGGTTCGTCCGGACCAGAACCGCGATCTCGCCGGGCGGCGTTCCCTCCTCCAGACTCTGCCGGATTCTCTTTGCCAGATACAGACTTTCATGCTCCTGATTGGAGAACGCCTTCACGTCGATCCCGATCTCTCCTTTTCTGCTGCTTGCGATGGATTTGGGATACCTGTTTTTGTTTTCTCCGATCACCTCCAGCGCGCCCTTCAGGATGGGAGGAAGCGACCGGAAATTCTGATCCAGAAGAATCACTTCCGCCTTAGGGTAGTCTTTTGGAAAATTCAGCATAATCTCCGGTTTCGCCCCGCGAAAGCGGTAAATTGACTGATCATCGTCTCCGACGATAAAAAGATTGTCCTGCGGTCTGGCCAGCATACGCACCACCTCGTACTGAAGGCCGTTAATATCCTGGAATTCATCCACCAGAATATGGGAAAAGCGGCGCTGCCAGGCGGCAAGGATATCCGGGCGCTGCAAAAAAAGTTCCCAGGTATACGTCAGCATATCGTCAAAATCCAGAAGCCTTGCAGAACGTAGCGTTTTTTCATATCCCTGATAAATCTCCCGGAAGGCAGTCTCCGGGCAGCATCTGGCATAATAGTGCTCCAGATCAATCCTTTCGTTTTTTACCAGGCTGATTTCCTGGGAAAGCTCCGCAACCAGTTCCTTTTCCTCCTGAGCTTCCAGCCTCAGCCTGCGGACAAGGCTGGTCAGAATCTGAAACCGCTGCTCCTCCCGCAGAATATTCTCAGACGTAAACCCGTACGCCTGTTTCAAAATTCCAAAAAACACCCCGTGAAAGGTGCCAAAAGTAACGCCGCGGGCAGAAGAAATCCGTGCGAACCGTTCTCTCATCTCATCTGCCGCCGCTTTTGTGAAAGTAATGACTAATAAATTCCTGGGATTGACTTGAAGTGTTTCAATCAGATATTTTACGCGCTGCGTAATTACAAAGGTTTTTCCGGATCCGGGACCGGCAAGTATCATAGCCGGCCCTTCTCCGTGGGCGACCGCCCTGGACTGTGCTTCGCTTAACTGCATGCTGCTCCTAATCGTTCCACTGCATTTTCCATTCTCTTTAAGGTCTCTTCCTTTCCGAGAATCTCCATGATCTCCGTAGCGCCTGCCGGCGTCATCTGCTTACCGGACACCGCGATCCTAGCCGGCCACATCACGTAGCCGTTCTTGTATCCCTTCTCCTTAACGTAAGCGCTCAGGGATGCGTACAGCGCGTCGTTGGAGTAGTCCTCCTGTTTTGAAAGAAGAGGAATCAGATCCTTCAGCACCTCCAGCGAACTCTCCTTCGTCGTTTTCATCTTTTTGTGGGCGAAGATCTCCGGATCATAGTCCGGCAGTTCCTGGAAAAAGTCAATGAGCTCCATCAGATCCGGATAAATCTCAATTCTTGTCTTAACCATCTCGGCAATTTTCCGGAAATCCAGCTCTTTCTGAATCACCTGGCGGATATAAGGCAGAGCATTCTCGTAGAAACGTTCAAAATCCATCGCCTTGAGGTACTCTCCGTTCATCCATTTCAACTTCTGAATGTCAAAAACCGCCGGAGACTTGCTCATCTGATGGTAATCGAACGCCTTCACCAGCTCTTCCAGAGAGAAAATTTCCCGGTTGTCCTGCGGGCACCAGCCAAGAAGCGCCACATAGTTTACAATCGCCTCCGAGACAAATCCCTGCTCGATCAGATCCTCATAGGAGGAATGCCCGGAACGTTTGCTCAGCTTCTTGTGATCCTCATTGGTAATCAGAGGACAGTGCACATATACCGGAACTTCCCAGCCAAACGCCTGGTACAGGCGGTTATACTTGGGGGCGGAGGAAAGATATTCGTTTCCTCTGACTACATGGGTAACCCCCATGAGATGATCATCCACCACATTCGCGAAATTGTAAGTGGGGTATCCGTCGGACTTAATCAGAATCATATCCTCCAGTTCCGCGTTCGGCACTTCAATCCTTCCGTAAATCTCATCCTCAAACACCGTAGTTCCCTCTCTTGGGACATTCTGGCGGATTACGTAGGGCACTCCAGCGGCAAGCTTTGCCTCTACCTCCTCCTTGGACAAGCCAAGGCAGTGCTTATCGTAAATAACGATCTCTTTTCCGGCAACCTCCTGCTTTAAGGACTCCAGCCGTTCTTTGTCGCAGAAGCAGTAATATGCCTCCCCTTTTTCAATCAGCATCTTCGCGTATTTGAGATAAATTCCCTGCTTCTGACGCTCGCTCTGCACATAGGGGCCGCATCCTCCATCCTTATCCGGTCCCTCGTCATGGATCAGGCCCGTCTTTTCCAGCGTGCGGTAAATAATATCCACCGCGCCCTGCACGTATCTTTCCTGATCGGTATCTTCAATTCTGAGCATGAAGGTTCCTCCTTCATGCTTTGCAATGAGATAGGCATACAGCGCGGTTCTTAAATTGCCCACGTGCATCCTTCCTGTGGGACTTGGCGCAAATCTTGTTTTTACTTGGCTCATTTTTTTCTTTCTCCTGTATCTGATTTTCTATGATTTAAATTTAATCTGCCTGGATACGCTTAAAGCAAGGGCGATCTCTCCCATCAGGAACAGAATCGAAGTACCCCCGTAACTGACGAAAGGCAGAGTAATTCCGGTAGTCGGAATCAGATTAATTACCACGGCGATATTCAAAACCACCTGGATCGCGATGTGGATAAAAATACCGGAAGCAATCAGCGCTCCCAGAAGATCCGGGGCGTTCTGGGCGATAAAGAACAGCCGGTACAGCAGGAAGACAAACAGAAGAATCAGCAGCGCCGCTCCGAAAACGCCCAGTTCCTCGCAGATGATGGAAAAAATCATATCATTCTGCGCCTCCGGAAGCGATCCAAGCTTCTGGGCGCTCTTTCCAAGACCTTTTCCGAAAAAGCCTCCGGATCCGATGGCATACAGAGCCTGCATCACCTGATATCCTCCCAGGCTGGCGTAGGATTCCGGATCCAGCCACACCTGAATTCTCTGAATACGGAAACTTCCCGTCTCATCCTGCATGCCGGCCAATACGGCTACCAGAATCGTCACCAGGACCGTACCTACCCCAACCGCCGCTACAAAAGGAAGCGTCTTGGGATGGGCGATAAAGATCAGCACTGCGGTAATCCCAGCGATAATCAGAGCCGTACTCAGATTCTGGGTGAATACATAGGCGCAGAAGGACGGAATCATACCAAAGCCAAACACAATCGCCGGCGCTTTGATTCCCCGCATCTGTTTTCCCATCTTCACAATCAGCACCGGGATGAACAGAATGATCGCCAGCTTGGCTAGCTCCGCGGACTGAAAGGAAACCGGTCCGAAATAGATCCATCTCCTGGCTCCGTTTACCTCCCGCCCGATGAAACGGGTCGCAATCAGAAGCGCCACGGAAACCCAGTATAAGGGCGCGGAAAACCGCGCAAGAAAATGATAATCGAACTGAGAACCCACAAGAGCCAGCACCATGGCCCCGGCGCTGACGATCGCCTGCCTTCTGAAATAGGACATGTCGTCGCCCCCGGTCTCCAGCATGGACTCGTAGGCGCTGGTGCTGTACAGCATCACTAGTCCGAAACAGGTAAGCAGAATTACCGTAGCCAGCAGATTGTAGTCAAAATAGTCTCTCTCCGCCAGGAACGCCCTGCTCAGCGTATGCTTCCTCGCGGGTCTTCGTTTGGCGCCGCTTTGTTTTTTTCTTGAAACTGAACGTAATTTTCCGCTTTTAACTGCCATATTACACTTCCTTTATCTACTGCCCGCATTCTTCCAAAAAGGCGCGTTTTCTTTTGAAAATTTCTTCCCTTATCTTTTACGCTTCCGCTATCATACCATATTTATTATGATTTTTCCAGTATCTCTCACCTTTCTTTTTCCTCTTCATATGGTATTAGCAGAAACTGTATTTTTAGAAAGGAATGTATATGCCAAATCGATTTTCTTCTGAATGCGGCTGCCGCGGTTCTGCCTGCGGACCTTCGCTGCCGGAACTCTATCACGGAATGACCTCGGCCGGGGCTCCCCTCGCCATGGGATATGTGCCTTCCCAAACGTGGACGAAACCCTTTCCTCCCTGCCGCGGCCTTTCTCTTGGAACGATTTTCCCGGATCTTTGCTATCCGTTCTGCGGAAAAGGAGGGAAATGCAGATGAACCGTCCCGCCTGCCCGCCCTATTCAAGACCGCCCCTGGCAGACGTTTCTTCTGTTCCCCTGGGAAATCAGAAAAAACTGTTCTGCTACCTTAACGAAATCAGTTTTACACTGGATGAGTTGCTTCTGTATCTGGATACGCATCCGGAGGATACCGCGGCTCTTCAGTATTTCGAAACCTACCGGTCCCTTAGAAATTATGCTCTCAAAGAATACGCCAAGGCATACGGTCCCTTAACCATTGACACGGCTCAGGACAGCCAGAGCCGCTCCTGGCAGTGGATGACGCAGCCCTGGCCCTGGGAAGGAGGAATGTCGTAAATGTGGAATTATGAGAAAAGACTTCAGTATCCAGTGAAAATTTCTTCTCCTAACCCCAAAATCGCTCAGATTATTATGAGTCAGTACGGTGGCCCGGACGGAGAAATCGGCGCGTCCA
>CALWMW010000079.1 GCA_944382085.1 uncultured Lachnospiraceae bacterium
CGGCGCCAACAGCGTTCCGGAAGGCGTTGCCATCATGTGGAAAGAGAACGTAGACGTTTCCATCACCGGAAACTCCACCAACCCCACCCGTTTCCAGCATCCGGTAGCAGGTACCTATAAGAAAGAGCGTCTGGAAGCAGGCAAGAAATACTTCTCCGTAGCATCCGGCGGCGGCACAGGACGTACGCTGCATCCCGACAACATGGCGGCAGGCCCGGCTTCCTACGGTATGACCGATACCCTTGGACGTATGCACTCTGACGCGCAGTTTGCAGGATCCTCTTCCGTACCGGCTCACGTAGAGATGATGGGACTGATCGGCGCGGGCAACAACCCCATGGTTGGTATGACCGTTGCGGTAGCGGTAGCTGTGGAAGAAGCTGCGAAGGCTGGCAAGTTCTAAGAAACCGTGTAAAAACAAAGGCTTCTGCTGATGGGAAAAGTCAGCAGAAGCCTTAAATTTTGCCGTGTAATATACAAGTTTAACCTACCGTGCATAGCGCCGGATACAATACTGTGATTTTCCGGCTCTTTTCGCTTCATAGAGAGCCAGGTCGGCTTCCTGAAACAGAGCGTCGTAATCCACGTCCTGCCGCTGCGCCAGAACGACGCCCATGCTGCAGCTTACCTTCATGCCGATTTCTTCCTGAGAAGCTTTCTGCAAAGACGCCTGGATGGCCCGGCATTTCTTATCCATCAGATCCTGGGAGGCAGTTCCTTTCACCAGAACGAGAAATTCATCTCCGCCGAAGCGGCCCACAACATCCGTATGACGAAACAGCTCCAGAAGCGCCTTTCCCGTAGCCTTCAGCACCATATCTCCCGCGAAATGTCCCTTCGTATCATTTACGTTTTTGAAATCGTCCAGATCCAACACCAGAAAAGCGCATGTGACGCTGGAACCGCAGGAATCCAGATACTGCCTGGCTGCGGATACGCTGGCCTGTTTGTTGAAAGTGGAAGAGAGGGAGTCCCGCATGCTCATATCTTTATATTTCAGCTGCATTTCATAGTCGTGAATCCTGAGGGAAAGAATCAAATAGTAGATGGCAAAGGAACAGCCAAGTCCTACCAGAGAATTAAAGATATCGTACTGCCCGGTCTCCTGAGGCTTGCAGGCAAGGACGGCGAAAATGTATATAAGCTCAAAAAAGCCGAGCAGACCGTATGTAATATAAAAGGGTAGGGTGAAGATCGCCGGAAGCGCAATATAAATAACCGGGATGAAAGAGGCAGGCGCGTCGGCGGCCCCCGCGGTATCGATCAGCACCACAAAACAGTAGATCAGCGTATCAAACAGAAGACAGAGAAAAAAGACCGCCCTGCTGTTGGAGATCTTTTTCCGGTAAGCCGCCGTCATGACCGCCAGCAGAAAAAGGGCCGCGGGAAGAAAACAGATGTGGTAGGCGCTGGCCTCCCAGGATTCTATGATAAAGGGCGTTAGGAAAAGAAAACAAAGAAGCAGCAGAACAAGGGCCCAGGAAGACCAGAAAAGGGTTCGCAGATTGTCTTCTGCGATGGACTGAGACGCTTCCTGAAAGTATAATTTTCTTTTCCTGAAATATTCTGAAAAAGACTTCATAGTATCACCCCGCGCGATGGGAATCAATGCAAAATTCTGAACTCAGTATACCAAAAAAACATTCTTCCATCAATACGGAAACCGGAAAAGAATCTGTCGGATTCCACGTTCCTTTTCTTCCGCCGCTATGATATAATAACCGTAAAACGAGGAAGCTTCAAAGAAAACGGAGGAATCAAATATGGATTATCAGGAGGTGCTGGCAAAAGCCAGAGAGCATATGGGAGCGTACTGCAAAGCCTGCCCCGTCTGCAACGGAAAGGCCTGCAGAAACCAGATCCCAGGACCCGGAGCCAAAGGGACCGGGGATACGGCCATCCGCAATTATGAGAAATGGCAGGAGATTCGTCTGAACATGGATACCCTTTGCGAAAGCGGTCCGGCAGATACGAGCCTGGAGCTGTTCGGAAGACCGTTCCGCTATCCTTTTTTCGCCGGCCCTGTGGGAGCGGTGAACCTCCATTACAGTGAGAAATACAGCGACCAGACGTACAACCGGGTACTGGTTAAGGCCTGCCGGGACAATGGAATCGCAGCCTTCACAGGCGACGGCACGAATCCGGAGGTGATGCGGGCTGCCGCGGCGGCGATAAAAGAAGCCCAGGGTTTCGGCGTGCCTACGGTAAAACCCTGGAATGAGACGACGGTAAAAGAAAAGATGGATCTCTGTCGGGAAAGCGGCTGCTTTGCCATGGCGATGGACATTGACGCGGCGGGGCTTCCCTTTTTGAAAAATATGACGCCTCCCGCGGGAAGCAAGACGGTGGAGGAGCTTAGGGAACTGATCGCCTATGGTGGCGTTCCCTTCCTTGTGAAAGGGATTATGACGGCCAAAGGAGCGGCGAAAGCCGCGGAAGCCGGGGCGGCGGCTGTCGTGGTAAGCAACCACGGCGGCCGGGTGCTGGATCAGTGTCCCGCTACGGCGGAGGTGCTTCCGGAGATTGCGCGGGAGCTGTCGGGAACCGGCGTTAAAATCCTGGTGGACGGAGGAATCCGAAGCGGGGCCGACGTCTTTAAGGCCCTGGCGCTGGGAGCGGACGCCGTTTTGATCTGCCGTCCTTTTGTTCCGGCGGTGTACGGCGGCGGTGAGGAGGGCGTAAAAGCCTATATTGAAAAGATTGGCGGAGAACTGGAGGATGTGATGGGGATGTGCGGCGCGAAGCGCCTGTCCCAGATCAGCAGAGAGATGGTCCGGTATGAAGTATAGAAAAAATCTCTCTATTCTTGGCTACGGGTGCATGCGCTTTACCCGGAACGGAACCTCCATCGATTTGCCAAAAGCGGAAAAGGAACTGATGTACGCCATAGAGCACGGAGTGAATTATCTGGATACGGCCTATGTGTATCCTGGAAACGAAGCGGCGGTGGGGGAGATTTTATGGAGAAACCACTGTCGGGAGAAGATCTTTTTAGCCACCAAACTTCCCCACTATCTGATCAAATCCAGAAGCGGGATAGAGCGAAAGTTTCAGGAGCAGCTCTCCAGGCTGCGCACGGATTACATCGACTACTATCTGATGCACATGCTCAACGACGTCAACACGTGGGAGCGCCTGAAAAAGCTTGGCATTCTGGAATGGATTCAGGAGAAAAAGGAAAACGGCCAGATTCGTCAGATCGGCTTTTCCTTCCACGGCAACACAGAGCATTTTCTGGAGCTTTTGGACGCTTATGACTGGGATTTCTGCCAGATCCAGTACAATTATCTGGACGAGACCTCCCAGGCCGGCAGGAAAGGACTGGAGTATGCCGGAAAAAAGGGCGTTCCGGTTATCATTATGGAACCGCTCAGAGGCGGGCGTCTGGCAGGCGGACTTCCAAAAAAAAAAAAAAAGGCGATTGCAGACAGCGGAAGATTCGATTCTCCGGCGTCCCTCGCCCTGAAATGGCTGTGGAATCAGCCCCAGGTGACCTGCGTTCTGTCAGGGATGAACTCTCTGGATATGATAAAGGAAAACCTCAGAACCGCGGAGGAGTCCAAAGAGGGCTGTTTTACCAGGGAAGACGTTCTCCTTACGGAAAAAGTGAAGACAATCCTTCGCAGCAGGATGAAGGTGGGCTGTACCGGCTGCGGATACTGCATGCCCTGCCCGAAAGGCGTGGACATTCCCACCGCCTTTCACTGCTACAATATGCTGTACGCGGAGACGAAAAGCTCCGGGAAGAAGGAATACCTCAGAGCTACGGCCATGCGGAGGAATCCCACCAGCGCCTCCCAGTGCATACAGTGCGGCAGATGCGAACGGTACTGTCCCCAGTCCCTTCCGATCCGCCGGATGCTGGCGGAAGCCTCCCGCGAACTGGAGCCGGCTTCCTATCGTCTGATTCGCTGGGCGGTGCATGCGTTTCATATTTATTGAAGGGAAAACAGAGAGAAAACAAGAGTCCGGCAGCTTTGAGCTGTTGAGCATAAAAAAGATAGGAGGTTGTTACTATGAACGAAGTATTAAAATGTCTGAAAGAAAGAAGAAGCATCCGTAAATACAAAAAGCAGCAGATTACGGATCAGGAGCTGGAGCAGATTCTGGAGGCCGGAACGTATGCGCCTACCGCTATGGGGAGACAGTCCCCGATTCTGGTTGTGGTGCAGGATCCGGAGACGATTCAGCAGCTCTCAAAGATGAACGCGGCGGTTATGGGGGCTGACGGAGATCCCTTCTATGGAGCGCCTACCGTGGTTATCGTCCTGGCGGACAGAACCATTCCCACTTATGTGGAGGACGGAAGTCTGGTTATGGGGAATCTGATGAACGCCGCCTTCTCTCTGGGAGTGAACTCCTGCTGGATCAATCGGGCCAGAGAGGTGTTTGACACGGAAGAGGGGAAGGCTCTTCTGAAAAAATGGGGAATCCAGGGAGATTATGCCGGAATCGGAAACTGCATTTTGGGTTACCGGGACTGTGAACTGCCGGATCCCAAGCCGAGAAAGGAAAACTATATCTATCGCGTATGACGCATACGGATGAATAGAATACAGTTTTTTTGAATATTTTTAAAAAAAGGGTTGATTTTCTCCGGAGATTGGACTAGAATTAGGTGCATAAATATTCATGCAAGACAAAGGAGAGGTATATTATGAAAAAGATGATTTCCGGTTGTTTAACTCTTTCCATGGTATGCTGTCTGGCATGCGGCGTTACCTCAATGGCAGAAGAGCAGAATGCTCTGGAGCGCATTCAGGAAAGCGGCAAGCTGGTGATGGCTACAGACGCTGCCTGGCCGCCTTTTGAGTTCATGGAAGGCGAAGACGTGGTAGGCGTGGATGTGGCGATTGCTCAGGACATCGCAGACGGACTGGGTGTGGAACTGGAGGTAATCAACGTTGCCTTTGATTCTCTTTCCATGTATCTGGAGAACCAGGAAGCCGACATTGCCATCGCGGCGATTACCGTGACGGAGGATCGGCAGGAAGTGATGGAGTTCTCCGAGCCGTATACCAATACCTATCAGTATATCGTAGTTCCCGAATCGGATGACACGGTAGAGACCATTGAAGACCTGGCCGGTTACATCATCGGCGTTCATCTTGGAACCACCGGAGATTTCCTGGCTTCTGATGAAGTGAACATGGGCGTGCTTGCCGGCACGGGCGCTTCTGTTCAGCAGTATAAGGATCTGACGGTGGCGGCTCTCGGACTGAACGCGGGAGACGTTCAGGCGATTGTATGCGACAAGCTTCTGGCGGAGAACCTCTGCGAGGTAAACGAAGGACTCAAGTGCTTTGAAGCGGTCTATGCGGACGGAAGCTCTACCAACGAGCAGTACGCGATCGCGGCAAACAAAGGCGAGACCGAGCTGATCGAAGCGATCAACGAGATCGTTGGACCGCTTACCGAGGACGGCACCATTGACCAGTATATCTTAGATTATACGGAGCGCGCGTCCCTGGCTGAGGAAGAAGCCGGCGAAGAAGCGACTACGGAAGCGGCGGAGGAGACCGAGGCAGCGGAAGAGACCACAGAAGCGGCGGAGGAGACCGAAGCGGCGGAAGAGACCACGGAAGCAGTTGAGGAGACGGAAGCAGCGGAATAAGAACGCTTCCCAAGGGATAGAGAGCGGTTTTTTGGAAACCGCAGTCAGAAAAAAAGAAGCAAACGGCGGTACAGATACGTGTGCCGCTGTTTTGTGTGAAGAAAGGAAAATACGATGGAATGGATGGAGTCTCTGAGAAATGATTTTGAAAGGACCTTTATCCGCGACGACCGTTATAAGGTCTTCCAGACCGGTTTTGAGAATACGATTCTGATTACTGCGGTTTCACTGGTAGTCGGACTTGTGTTTGGAATTCTCATTGCCATGATCCGGTATGGGTTTACGCAGATGAAGAAAAAGAAGGCGGTTACCTGGTACAGCAAGCTTTTTTACTGGGTTTACTGGGTGATCGATAAGATCCTGGGCCTGTACGTGGCGGTTATGCGCGGCGTGCCCCTGGTGGTGCAACTCTTGATTATGGCCTTCGTGATTATGGCAGGATTTCCCAATAAGGTCATTGTCTGCTGTATCGCCATGGGTCTGAACTCCGCGGCTTATGTTTCTGAAGTGGTGCGCGGCGGGATCAATTCCGTGGACGCCGGACAGATGGAAGCGGGGCGTTCCCTTGGCGTCGGCACGGTGACGACGATTGTGTTTATTATCCTTCCCCAGGCGTTTAAATCCGCCCTTCCGGCTCTCTGCAACGAGGGAATCGCGGTTTTGAAAGAGACGTCTGTAGTGGGATACATTGCGGTGGTGGATCTTACCAGAGCATCCGACCTGGTGAGAAGCCGGACCATGTCCGCTATGATGCCGCTTTTGTTCATTGCCGCCGTATATTTTATCTGCGTTATGATTTTGTCCTGGGGGGTAAGCATACTGGAAAGGAGGCTGAAGCAAGGTGATCGAGGTTAAGAATCTGAAAAAGGAATTTGAAGGGCTTCAGGTCCTCAACGGAATTGATTATAAGGTAGAGAAAGGCGAGAAGATCGTCATCATCGGGCCCAGCGGCTCCGGAAAGAGTACGTTCCTGCGCTGCCTGAATCTTCTGGAGGAGCCTACCGGTGGAGAGATCTGGTTTGACGGCGTGGACATCACGGACCCGAAAAATGATATCAACAAAATGCGCCAGAAAATGGGAATGGTTTTCCAGCACTTCAATCTCTTTCCCCATATGACGGTGCTGAATAACATTACCTTCGCGCCTACCCATCTGAAGCTGCAGACCAAAGCGGAGGCTACGGAGAACGCGATGCGGCTTTTGAAGCGGATCGGTCTGGAGGACAAAGCAAACGAATATCCCAACCGCCTTTCCGGCGGACAGAAGCAGAGGATTGCCATTGTCCGTTCCCTGGCCATGAACCCGGAGGTTATGCTTTTTGACGAGCCCACCTCCGCCCTTGACCCTGAGATGGTAGGCGAAGTCCTGGATCTGATCCGGGAACTGGCGAAAGAGGGAATGACCATGGTGATTGTTACCCATGAGATGGGATTTGCCAGAGAAGTGGGAACGAAGGTGCTTTTCATTGACGAAGGTGTGATCAAAGAGGAGAACACGCCGAAGGAATTCTTTGAGCACCCGCAGAATCCCCGCCTGAAAGAGTTTTTATCAAAAGTATTGTAAAGGAAGGAGAAAACCATGTTTCAGAATGTAATTGTAAAAAGACCATGCAGCAAGATCACAGAAGGAATCACCTCCGCGCCGGAGCTTGGCAAGCCGGATTACCAGCTGGCGTTAAAGCAGCACGACGCTTATATTGAGGCGCTGAAAAGCTGCGGCGTAAATGTGACGGTTCTGGAAGCGGATGAGAACTTCCCGGATTCCTGCTTTGTGGAGGATACGGCGGTGCTGACCCGCAAATGCGCCATCATCACCAATCCCGGCGCCGCTTCCCGCAACAAGGAAGTAGAAGCGATGATCCCGGTGATCAAGAAGTTTTACAGCGAGGACTGCATCGAGTATATCAAGGCTCCCGGCACCCTGGAGGGCGGCGACGTGATGATGGTGGGAGACCATTTTTACGTGGGACGTTCCGCCAGAACCAACGAGGAAGGAATCCGTCAGTTTATCGCGATTCTGGAAAAATACGGTCTTTCCGGTTCTGAGGTGAAGCTGGAGAAGGTTCTGCACCTGAAGACGGGCGTAAACTACATTGAGAACAACAACATGCTGGTATCCGGCGAATTCGTTGACAAGCCGGAATTCCAGAAGTACAACAAATACGTGATTCCGGAGGAGGAAGCGTACGCGGCCAACTGCATCTGGGTAAACGGAAAGGTTCTTGTTCCGGATCATTTTCCCAAGGTGGCCCAAATTGTCCGGGACGCGGGATATGAGGTCGTTCTGGTAGATACTTCGGAATACAGAAAGATCGACGGAGGACTGAGCTGTCTGAGCCTTCGTTTCTGACGCTCTGCTTTGACCGGACGCGCAGGAGGGGAGAAGGATCCTTCTGCGCGTTGTCTTTTTATCCGTGAAAAAAATCGAATAAAAAATAAAAAAAACGGTTGACATTTTCCGGAGGGTATACTATAATCTATCTTGCGTCAAGCGAAGGGCGTAAGATACCTGATACGGGGTGTGGCTCAGCTTGGCTAGAGCGCCTGGTTTGGGACCAGGAGGTCGCAGGTTCGAATCCTGTCACCCCGAGTTTCAACAGGTTCATATGTAAGATGCGGGTGTAGTTCAATGGTAGAACACTAGCCTTCCAAGCTAGATACGTGGGTTCGATTCCCATCACCCGCTTTTTGAGTCTGTAGCTCAGCTGGATAGAGCAACGGCCTTCTAAGCCGTGGGTCGGGGGTTCGAATCCCTTCAGGCTCGCTTTTCTTTTAAAGAAAAGAAAATTTAAGATTTATGGTGGGTATAGCGCAGCTGGTTAGCGCGCCAGATTGTGGCTCTGGAGGCCAAGGGTTCGAATCCCTTTATCCACCCTTTTGCATGCGGAGGGATGTGCCGGATGGTGTAGGCTGTTCGGGACGTATACCCCGCAATTTGTATTTATTGGGCTATCGCCAAGCGGTAAGGCACAGGACTTTGACTCCTGCATTCGCTGGTTCGAATCCAGCTAGCCCAGCTTGGCGGTTTCCGCTTTGGGGAGCATTAGCTCAGTCGGTAGAGCACTTGACTTTTAATCAAGTTGTCCGGGGTTCGAATCCCCGATGCTTCATGGCGAAGAAAAGAGCGTCGGCTGTAAAGGCCGGCGCTTTTTGCGTGGTTCAGTCCAGTATCACGCCGGTTTCCATTTCATCCAGAAATTCCGGACGCCGGTACCGGTGCATAATATCCATGAGAAGCCGCATGGATTCGGAGAAATATCTGTCTTTGTGATACACCAGATAAAACTGGCGGTCCCAGTCCGCATGCAGATTCCGGATGACGTGGATCTTGCCGTTCTTTACCTCCTGTTCCACCAGCCGTACTGAGATGGGGGAGATACAGCCGTTAAAGAGGATCGCGCTTTTGATGGCGTCCAGGCAGGTGGCTTCCCAGGCGATGCGGCAGGAAATCTGCCGGCGGCTCAGATAGTCTTCAAAAAGCTTCCGGGTTCCGCTTCCCTTTTCCCGGATCACCAGATCGTACTGTGCCAGTTCCTCTAAGGGAACCTTTTTTTTGCCCGCCAGCGGGTGGCTGTTGGCCATAGCCAGAACAAGAAAATCTTCCGCCACAGGAATGGTTTTCAGATCAGGGCTGGTTACGATCCCTTCCACCAGGGCCACATCCAGCTCTGCCTCCAGCAGTTTGCGCTCGATGAGGCTGGTGTTGGCTACGCAGGCGTAGGTGCGCAGGGAAGGCTGCAGAGCCACCAGGTCGTTGAGCACCGAAGAGAGAAGGCACGCGCCTACGGTAATCGTGGCTCCGATCCGGATAAAATCGTGAGAACAGAATTCCTCCATATTGGTTTCCAGTACGTCAAACTGGCTCAGCGTCTTTTTTGCATAGAGAAGGAGCTGTTTTCCGGCCTCGGTAATATAAAGCTTTTTGGAAAGCCGGTCAAAGAGTTTTACCTTATAATGCTCTTCCAGCTCCCGGATTGCCTGGCTGACGGTGGGCTGCGACAGATAACACTGTCTGGCGGCCAGGGACATGCTGCCGGTTTCGGCCACGTGGACAAAGATGCGAAGATGTCGGATTGTCATTTGCTTCTCCTTCCATTTATAGGTAACTCCTATGTTTTCTATTATAAAATATCATTTTCATTATAGAAGAACAAGTGGTATAATAAAAAAGAAGCAAAAAAGGAAAGATACCGGACAGCGAAGGAGAAGAAAAATGAAGGTATTAATATTAGGCGGTGTGGCAGCCGGTACGAAAGTAGCGGCGAAGCTGAAACGGGAGGACAGAAGCTGCGAAGTGACGATTCTAACCAAAGGGAAGGACATCTCTTATGCGGGCTGCGGTCTTCCTTATTATGTTGGAGATGTGATTCATGAGAAGAGCGAACTGGTTGTGAATACTCCAGAAAAATTTGCCGGACTGACCGGGGCGAAGGTAAAGACTCTGACCGAGGCGGTGGAGGTGAATCCTGCCGGCCATGTGGTAAAGGCCAGGGATCTGACTACCGGCGAGGTAGCGGAATATTCCTACGACAAACTGGTGATCGCCACCGGCGCGTCTCCCTTTGTTCCACAGATTCCGGGGCTGAATCTCAGAAATGTGTTTCAGATGCGTACGCCGGAGGACGCGGAGGCTTTGCGGGAAGCGGTGGAAACGGGCGCCATCCGGCGTGCGGTCGTAGCGGGAGGCGGCTTTATCGGCCTTGAGGTGGCTGAAAATCTGGCCGCGAAGGGCGTAAAGACCACGGTGATTGATTTTGCGCCTCACGTACTTCCAAACTTCCTGGATCCGGAAATGAGCGAGTACGTCGAAAACAAGATGGCGGACGCGGGAGTCATGGCGATGACCGGCGTGGCGCTGGAAGGCGTTCTGGGAACGGAAGCGGTAGAGAAGGTACAGACCAGCCGCAGGGCTATGAAGGCGGACGCTCTTGTACTGGCCATCGGGATCCGGCCCAATACCGGTTTTCTGGAAGGATCCGGAATTGAGATGGTGAAGGGAACGATCCTGACGGATCCCTATATGAGAACCAATGTTAAGGACATTTACGCAGCCGGGGATTGCGCCATGGTGCGGAACCGTCAGACCGGCAAGCCCGCCTGGTCGCCCATGGGTTCCACGGCAAACATTTCCGGGCGGATTCTGGCGCGGAATCTGGCCGGGGAGGAGATCGAATACCCAGGCGTTCTGGGAACCGGCGTAGTGAAGCTTCCGGGCGGCGTCAACGCGGGCAGAACGGGTCTTACGGAGACGGCGGCCAGGGAGGCCGGCTATGACGTCATTACCGCCCTGTCTGTGGTGGACGATAAGGCCCATTACTATCCGGGAGCCGGTTCCTTTATTCTGAAGCTGACCGCGGACAGAGCCACCAGAAAGCTTCTGGGGGTTCAGGTGATCGGCAGCGGAGCGGTGGATAAGATTACGGATATCGGTGTGACCGCGATCTCCCTGGGGGCGTCTGTGGATCAGCTTTCCTCCCTTGATTTTGCCTATGCTCCGCCGTTTTCAACGGCCATTCATCCCTTTGCCCATGGAGTGAATGTTCTGATCAATAAAATGGACGGCGTCCTGGACAGCTTTACTCCTTCGGAGTATCGGGAAGGAAAGACGGAGGGTTACCGGATGGTAGACTGTTCTCCCGCGCCCGCTCTGGAGGGATGCCCCTACCTGGATCTGACCAGGATTGACGGGGAAGTAGAAGGATTCGGAAAAGAAGAAAAGCTTCTGCTGGTATGCGCGAAGGGAAAGAGAGCCTATCTTACCCAGAATCGTCTGAAAGCGTACGGATATACAGAGACCAAGACGCTGGAAGGCGGTACGTTCTTTACCGAGATCGAACCGGAAGAAAAGTAAGAGTGCCTTAAACCGGAACGGAAAACAGAGAATCGTAAATAGATAATAGAAAATAGGAGGAGAAAATGGCTACATTAACGATCAGTCCCCAGGAAGAGAAGAGAGTAAAAGCACTGGGCTTTCTCAGCAACAAAGGAACCGATAATTTTTCCGCCCGCATCATTACGGTCAATGGAAAGATTACGGCAGCCCAGCAAAGATGCATCGCGGAGGCGGCGGAGAAGTTCGGAAACGGGAACATTACCTTTACCACCCGCCTTACCGTGGAAGTACAGGGAATTCCCTTTGACAAGATCGAAGAATTCCGGGAGTTTATCCGAAAAGAAGGGCTGGAGACCGGCGGAACCGGGTCTCTGGTTCGCCCAGTGGTTTCCTGCAAGGGTACTACCTGCCAGTACGGGCTCATCGATACCTTTGCCGTATCCGAAGAGATCCATCACAGATTTTATGAAGGCTACCATAGCGTAAAGCTTCCTCACAAATTCAAAATCGCGGTAGGAGGATGTCCCAACAACTGTGTAAAGCCGGATCTGAACGATCTGGGGATCATCGGCCAGAGGATTCCGAAGTTTGAGGAAGATGAATGCAACGGATGCAAGAAGTGTTCCGTAGAGAAAGTCTGTCCCATGGGAGCGGCGAAGGTTAAGGACGGCCTTCTGGAAATCGATCCGGAAGTGTGCAACAACTGCGGCCGCTGTATCGGGAAGTGCCATTTCGACGCCCTGGAGGACGGGACCACCGGTTATAAGATTTACATCGGCGGACGCTGGGGCAAGAAGATTGCCAGAGGCCGCGCCCTGGACAAAATTTTCACCAGCAAGGAAGAAGCCCTTGACGTGATTGAAAAGGCGATTCTCCTTTACCGGGAACAGGGAAAGACCGGAGAGCGCTTCGCGGCGACGATTGAGAGACTTGGATTTGAGAAGGTTCAGGAGCAGCTTTTGAGTCCGGACCTTCTGGAGCGCAAACAGCAGATTCTGGAAGCGGAGCTTCATGTGACGGGAGGAGCGACCTGCTGACGGATAATATGTGAATTTTCGTATAAAACAGCGCAGAATACAAGAGATGAGAATATCCCTTGGTTCTGCGCTTTTGCCTATTTTGTCACATACAAAACGCCAAAAGCCTCCGGCCCGATGTGAGAGCCGATGGTAGCGCCTACCTGCAGACGGCCCTGAATGGAAAAACTCACGGCGGCCAGCCTTCTTTCAAAGACGTCGCTGTTGGTGTTGCCGTAAGTGTAGATGGAATAGAGCGGGAAAGCAGGATCCAGCTGCTGTGCCTTCAGATGATGAATCAGGAAGGAGACGGCTTTATTCCGGCCCAGGCATTTTCCAAGGACCTCCAGCGTTCCTTCCGGCGACAGCGTGATGATAGGCTTTAGCTTGGCAAGGCCTCCCACCAGAGCGGCAGCTTTTCCGATGCGTC
>CALWMW010000080.1 GCA_944382085.1 uncultured Lachnospiraceae bacterium
TGATTTTCCATATAAGAAACGCCTTTTCCCTTTACGGTCTTCATGATGCTGGCCGTGGCCATGCCCTTCGCCTCTCTCGCCTCGGCAAAGGCCGCGCGGAGCTGGTCCATATCGTTTCCGTCCGCCACGTTAATCACATGGAAGTTAAACGCCTCAAATTTCTTATCAATGGGATAGGGAGAGCATACGTCCGCAATGTTTCCATCGATCTGCAGTCCGTTGTTGTCCACGATCACTACGAGGTTGTCCAGCTTCCGGTGTCCCGCGAACATGGAAGCCTCCCATACCTGGCCTTCCTGGATCTCGCCGTCTCCTAACAGCGTATAAACGCGGTAGGATTTTCCGTCCATCTTGCCGGCCAGCGCCATGCCTACCGCGGCGGAAATCCCCTGTCCCAGAGAACCGGAGGACATATCAATGCCGGGCAGATGCTGCATACAGGGATGTCCCTGGAGATCCGAGCCCACGTGACGAAGGGTGGGAAGCTCTTCTACCGGGAAAAATCCTCTGTGAGCCATCGCGGAATAATAGCCGGGAGCCGTATGTCCTTTGGAAAGAACGAAGCGGTCTCTGTCCGGATTCTTGGGATCCTTGGGATCAATGTTCATCTCCTCAAAATACAGATACGTAAATACGTCTGCTGCGGAAAGGGATCCGCCTGGATGACCGGACTTCGCGCTGTGTGTCGCTGTCACAATACCCTTGCGGACTTCATTCGCCATTTTTTGTAATTCTAATGTCGTCATATGGATATTCCTTCCTTTCTGATTTACTGGCCGTAATAAGCGTTGGCGCCGTGTTTTCTCATGAAATGCTTTTCCTTGATGCAGTCCGGAGCCGGCTGCACGCCCGGACGGATCATCTCCGTACGGCAGGCCATCTTCGCCACTTCCTCCAGAACCACTGCGTTGTGAACGGCTTCCGCGGCGTCCTTGCCCCAGGTAAAGGGGCCGTGATTGGTGCAGAGAACAGCCGGAACATACACAGGATTAATGCCTCTGGTCCGGAAGGTCTCAATGATCACCAGGCCCGTATTCTTCTCGTATTCGCCGTTGATCTCCTCTTCCGTAAGGCTTCTCGCGCATGGAATGGGACCGTACATATAGTCCGCGTGCGTCGTTCCGTAACAGGGGATATCTCTTCCCGCCTGCGCCCAGGAAGTCGCCCAGGAAGAATGCGTATGAACCACTCCTCCAAGCTCCGGAAAGGCCTTATACAGCTCCAGATGGGTGGGCGTATCGGAGGAAGGTTTGTATTTTCCTTCTACTCTGTTGCCCTCAAGGTCGATCACCACCATGTCGTCCGGAGTCAGAATGTCATAATCCACGCCGCTTGGTTTGATCACGAAGCAGCCGGATTCCCGGTCAATACCGCTGACATTTCCCCAGGTATAGGTGACCAGGCCGCGTTTGGGAAGCTCCATATTGGCTTCGTATACCTGTTTTTTCAGTTCCTCTAACATATGCTCCTCCTTCTCTCCTGTTCCGGCGTCCCGAATGCTTTCTCTTTCCCCGCCGAAACAATCTGCTTCTATAATCATACACGTTTTTTCCTCATTCGTCCAGCGATTTGCAGATAAATGTACAATTTATTCCACACTTTTCAGAGATTCCACCATATTGATTTTCTTCAGCTTAAAATACATGACAAAATTCACAATGGCAGAAAAAGCGAAGGTAAACAGCGTGCCGATCACAAAACTGGAAAGATTAATATTTCTCCCAAACATACAGGCGTCCACTTCCACGGTAGTTATGATAAAGGCATGCAGCAGCCTGCCGATGCCCACGCCCAGAGCCGCGCCGATAAAGGTCAGGATAATGTTCTCCCGGTAGACGTAGGCGGCCACCTCTCCGTTGTAGAAGCCTAGCACCTTGATGGTCGCCAGCTCCCGTTTCCGCTCGTTGATGTTAATGTTGTTCAGATTGTAAAGCACCACAAAAGCCAGAAGCCCCGCGGATACGATCAGCACAAAGATTACAATATCCAGCGCGCCCAGCATATGATCCAGCTGTTCCTTCAGAGAGCTGGTATAGGAGATGCTCATCACCGCCTCCTGCTCCAGAGCTTCCCGCCCCAGAGCCTGGATACTTTTCGCATCCCCTTCTGTAACCGCCGCCGCGCTGTTGTATTCCGGCTTTTCCCCGAAAAGCTCCTCATAGAGCCCCGGCGAAAGGTACAGATAATGAGACAGATAATTCTCGCACACAGCCGCGACGGGAACCGCGATCTCTCCCTTTTCCTCGTCCTCAAGGTATACGCAGTCTCCCGGTTCCACATCAAGGGCCCTGGCAATCTTCTCCGTGAGAATCGCGCCTTCGTCTGTCAGCGTATACGTCTCCTTGGTCTCTCTGTCCCGGAAGACGAAAAACTGATCCAGTCCTTCCAGGGACTTGGGAACGTACACGTAGGCGGACCATTCTTTCTGATCCTCCTGCTCCGTCTTGGAAGTGAGTTCCTGAAGCTGCATATAGAATTCCATGGAAGCCTCTGTCCCGGCGTCCTCCGCCAGGAACCGCACCGCCTGTTCCTGTTCTGCCTGGCTGGCGTCCGGATCCAGAACCGCCAGCACATCATAGAGCTGAAGGTTTTCAAACTGAAGAACCGCGATCCCCATAATGGAGTCCCTGAGTCCGAAGCCCACCAGAAGCAGCCCCATGCATCCGCCGATTCCGATTATTGTCATAAAGAACCGCTTCTTATAGCGCATAAGATTTCGGATGGTGGATTTCCAGCTGAAGCTTAAATGCTTCCACACAAAAGGAAGGCGTTCCAGAAGCACCCGCTTCCCTTTCTTTGGGGAAGGCGGCCGCATCAGGTTGGCCGGAACGTCGTGAAGCTCCCGGTAGCAGGCGGACAAAGTGGCGCCCAGGGTGCAGAGCAATGCGGCGCTCCCCGCAATCAGTCCGTATTCCCAGTTGTAGGGAATCACAATCAGCGGAAGATGCTGGTACATAATCCCGTAGGCGTTGATAATAACCCAGGGAAAAATTTTCTCTCCCACCAGAACGCCGAACACACTGCCGCCCAGAGTCGCGTAAAGGGCGTATTTGATATATTTGGAGGCAATGGCCGTTTTCCCGTAGCCAAGGGCCTTCAGGGTACCGATCAGCGTTCTCTCTTCCTCCACCATCCTGGTCATCGTCGTCAGACTGATCAGGGCGGCGACCAGGAAGAACAGTACGGGAAAGACCTCGCCGATGTTTTTCATCCGCTCCGCATTGTCTCCAAACCCCGTATATTCCGGGAGCACGCTCCGGTCGTATACGTACCACTCCGGATAGGCGATATCCGCCAGCTCCGCCTCCGCGTCTTCGATCTCCTGCTCTCCCTCCGCAAGATCATCCTCCGCCTCTTCGATTTCTTTTCTGGCATCGGCAATTTCCTGCTCCGCGTCCTGACGGCCCTGTTCGTATTCTTCCCAGCCGTCCGCCAGCGTCTCCTCGTTCTCTTCGATTTCCGCCCAGCCGTCGGCAATCTGCTGTCTCGCGTCGGCGATCTGCTGCCGGCTGTCCGCAATCTGATTCCGTGCGGAGGAAAGCTGCGCCTGTCCCTGGGCCATCTGATTCTGGGAATCTCTCAGCTGGCTCCATCCAAGATCCAGTTCCCGCCGCGCCGCGGAAAGCTGCCGTCTGGCCGCCGCGAGCTCCTCTCTTCCCGCGTCCACCTCTGACTGCGCCTGTTCCAGCTGTTTCTCCCTGGCTTCCAGCTCCTCTTTCGCCTCCGCAAGCTGCCGGCTGCTCTGATCCGCCTGGGCTTCCCTGGAGGCCAGTTCCTGGTTTCCGGCGTCAATCTGCGTCTTAGCCGCAGAGAGCTGCGCCGCGGAAGCCTCCAGCACCGTTTTGGATTCCGCCAGCTTCTGGTTTCCCGCGTCGATCTGCCCCTTCAGCCCCTCAAGCTGGGCCGCCTGGGCGGCTATGGTCTGGGCCGCCTGGGAAAGCCCCGGCGAAGCTGCCTGAATCTCGCTCTCCATCTGAGCCACGGCAGCCGATTTCTCTTCATATTGCTGCGTATAGACGGCCTCCGCCGCGTCGGCCCTCTCGTTTTTCGTATTTAAGTCTGCCAACAGACCCTCCAGCTCCGACTGGAGGGCGGCCGCTTCCTCTGCATATCCCTGAATCTCCTGACTCTTTCCTTCGATGGACGACTCCAGTTCCCCCAGCGTCTGGGAAACGGAACCGATCTGTCCCTCCAGGGTTCCGATCTTCTCGCCCAGCCCCTGGACCTCTCCGCTCAGCGTTTCCCTTTCCTGCTCAGCTATCCCTTTTTCACTCTCAGCCTGGGCCTTCTGTTCTTCTGTAGCGGTCTCCTGTTTCAGAATCTCGTCGCAGGATGTAATAATCCCATTCAGTTCCTGTATTCTGTCCTCTTTTTGCGTTTTCTCGCTTTCGTATGTATTTTTTTCCTCTTCATACCCCGCTTTTTCCGACTCAGCCGTCGCTTTCTTTCCTTCCAGCTCCGCCTTCTCCGACTCTGCCGCCGCTTTCTGCGTCTCCAGCTGAGAAATTCTGGGAGCCGCTTCGGACTCTTTCTGCTCGTAAGCGGTCTTGGCTGCCGCCGCCTCTGCCTTGGTCGTCTCATATTCTGAAACCATAGTTTCACAGGCCAGCTTCTCCGACTCCATCGTCTGAGTCAGCGCCTCCAAGGACGCCGCGTTTGCGTCGTATTCCGACTGAGCCTGCAAAAGCGCAGACGTTCCCGTATCATAAGCCGCCTGAAGCTGGCTGATCCCTGCCAGTCCCTGCTCATATTCGGACTGTCCCTGAGAAAGCTGTGCCGCTCCGGCGTCGTATTCCGACTGAGCCTGCGAAAGCTGTGCCCTGGCGCTCTCCAGCTGCGTCTGCCCCGCCTCCAGGGCGTCCATTCCGCTCTCATACGTCTCCCAGCCTTCTTCCAGCTGAATCCGTCCCGCGTCAATCTGCTCCTGAGCATCGTCCAGGCTGGCTTCTCCTTCCTGGGCGGAGGACTGGTATTCCCTCAGGCCGTCCTGGTATTCGCTCTCCCCTGCTTCCAGTTCCCGCCGTCCTGCGGCGATCTGGTTCTGGCCCTCTGCCAGAGCCGTTTCATTGGCCAGGATCTCCTGTTCTCCCTGAACCAGCTGCGCCTCTCCATCGTCCGCTTCGGATTCCGCGTCTTCCAGTTCCTGTTTTCCGGATTCCAGCTCTTCTTCTCCGGACTCCAGCTCCTGGCGGGCGGATTCCAGCTCAGACTCCGCCTCCGATTCTCCCTGGGCAAGCTCTTCTTTCGCGTCCTCCAGCTCCTGTTTCCCGGACTCCAACTCCTGGCGGGCTTCGTCGATGGCGTCCTGGGCCTCCTGCACTACTTCCTCATACCGTTTTTCGCACTGGACCTCCTGGATGCCTTCCACCCGATCCATAACCTGGCTGACCAGGTCTTCATAGCCGTCGGTATAGGCCGTCGTCTCCAGAGCGCCCTCCACGGTGAGATACGCCACGCTGTACACGTCCTGATCGAACGCTTCCGGAAGCACATAAAGGAAACCGGCCACCGAACCGTCTCCCAGAGTAGAGCTTCCCCGCTCAAAAGAAATGTACGCGGGACTGTAGCCGATACCGCTGATGGTAAAGGTCTGCCGGCGCAGGACGCTCTCCTCGCCCTCCTCTGATTCGGAAGGCGAAAGCTCCAGCGTGTCTCCCACTTCATAGCCGTTCTCCTTGGCATAGGAGGCGTCCAGGAAGCATTCTCCCGCCTCCTTGGGGAGATTCCCCTGCTCTGGAGTCAGGCGGTTCATCTCTTCCAGAAGGGACTCAATGTGGAGGACTTTTTTCTCCTCTTCCTCCTGGCACAGTTCGTCCGTCATATAGCCGCCTTCTACGGCTTTTATTCCATCCACGGCGCGCAGCGCCTCCAGGTCGCCTTCTGAGAGTCCCAGCGTGCCGATCACTCTCAAATCCATGAGATTCGTCTCGTCATAATAGTAATCTCCGGTCGCTCTCATATCCGGTGCGGACGCCTGGATGCCGGAGTAAAAAGAGACTCCCATGGCTACAATAAGAAAAATAGACAGAAAGCGGTTCAGACTCTTTTTAATTTCCATGCGAAAATCTTTTTTCAGCGCTTTCTTCTTCCTCATGCCTCTATGCTCCTACCACTCGATCTGCTCCACCGGTACAGGATGCTCGTTCATCTCCATGCCGGACACTCTGCCGTTTTTGATCCGGATCACCCGATCCGCCATGGGGGAGATGGCCAGATTGTGGGTAATCACCACCACAGTCATCCCTTTCTCCCGGCACATATCCTGCAGCAGCTTCAGGATCGCTTTTCCGGTCTGATAATCCAAAGCTCCCGTGGGCTCGTCGCACAGGAGAAGCTTTGGATTCTTCGCCAGCGCTCTGGCAATGGACACTCTCTGCTGCTCTCCGCCAGAGAGTTGGGCGGGGAAATTTCCCATCCGGTGCTTCAACCCCACTTCCCGCAGCACGACCTCCGCGTTCAGCGGATTCCGGCAGATCTGAAGCGCCAGTTCCACATTCTCCAAAGCCGTCAGGTTTGGGATCAGGTTGTAAAACTGAAAGACAAACCCGATGTCATTTCTCCGGTATCCGGTAAGCTGCCGCTGGCTGTATTTGGCGATATCCTTTCCGTCCACCCACACGGAGCCGGTACTGGCCGTATCCATCCCTCCCAGGATATTCAGCACCGTAGTCTTGCCCGCGCCGCTGGGTCCGACGATTACTACGAACTCGCCTCTCTGTATCTCAAAATTAATCCCGTCTACCGCATGGATCTCCACTTCACCCATCCGGTATACTTTCGTAACGTTTACTAATTTTACATAAGCGTCCTGCAAGGAAATCAGCCCCCTGTTCCGTAAGTTTCCCCTCGTTCTTCTCATCCTGCTTCTATTGTAACTGTCCTGAATTGTCCCTGCAATCATTTTATAAAAATTTAATCTGGAGCAAACAAAAAGAGATTCCGCGTCAGGAAACCCTTCCCGACCAGAATCTCTTTGCCTGTTTTTACGGTCTGTCCGGCAGATCCACGTACTGCCTGTGATGTCCCACGTATTTGTAAGCGGGACGAATGATTTTGCCCTCGTTTACCAGTTCCTCAATCCGGTGGGCGCTCCATCCGGACATACGGGCTACGGCAAAAATGGGCGTAAACATCTGCTTTGGAATCCCCAGCATGGAGTAAACAAAACCGCTGTAGAAGTCCACGTTGCAGCAGATGGGCTTGGAAAGCTTTTTCCGGTTGGTGAGAAGTTCGGAAGCCGTCTTTTCCACTTTTTCATAAAGGCCGAACTCTTCCTCTCTTCCTTTTTCGATGGATAGATTCCTGGCGTACTCTTTGAGAATGACTGCCCTGGGGTCTGAAATCGTATAGACCGCGTGGCCCATTCCGTAGATCAGTCCGCTCTTGTCAAAGGCCTCCCGGTTCATAATTTTTATCAGATAGTCCCGGATCTCTCCCTCGTCGGACCAGTTCTTCACATGCGCCTTGATATCGGTGAACATATTCTCCACTTTAAGGTTCGCGCCGCCATGCTTAGGTCCTTTCAGGGAACCAAGAGAAGCCGCTATGGCCGAATACGTATCCGTTCCCGTAGAGGACACCACACGAGCGGTAAAGGTGGAATTGTTTCCACCGCCATGCTCCGCATGGATCACCAGGGCGATATCCAGCACTCTTGCTTCCAGTTCCGTGTACTGACCATCCGGGCGCAGGGTGCGCAGAATGTTTTCCGCCGTAGACAGCTCCGCCTTGGGATACCGGATCACCAGGCTTTTGTCATTGTGGTAATGCTGGTACGCATGGTAGGCGTAAACAGAAATCAGCGGAAGGGAAGCGATCAGGGAAAGGGACTGTTTCAGCACATTGAGGACAGAGGTATCGTCCGGATTTTCATCGTAGGAATACAGCGTCAGCACGCTTTTCTGAAGAGCGTTCATAATGTCCATGCTGGGGGCTTTCATAATGACATCCCGGACAAATTTGTTGGGAAGCTCCCTGTACTGGGACAGAATCGCGATAAATTCCTGCAACTGTCTCTGATTGGGCAGCGCGCCAAAAAGAAGCAGATACGTAATCTCTTCAAAATTAAACTTTCTCTTCTCGAATCCTTTTTTCAGATCCATAATATCGTATCCCTGATAGTACAGTTCTCCGGAGGCCGGAACCTTTCTCCCGTTCACCATCTGAAATCCCATAACATCGGAAATCTCCGTAAGGCCGGTAAGGACGCCTTTTCCGTCCGGCTCCCTGAGTCCCCGCTTTACATCGTATTCTTCATATAAGTTCGGGTCGATGGCGCCGGAGGTCATGCAGTAGCGCACCAGTTCTTCCAGCCTTACGTCCCTGACTTTTCGATCCATTTCATTCAGCATATTGATCTCCTTCCGTATCTCCAAACAGCGGAGTAGAAAAATAACGTTCCGCCGTGTCCGGCAGCACCGTAACCACCGTTTTCCCTTTTCCCAGCTTCGCAGCCAGCTTGAGCGCGGCCGCCACATTGGTTCCGCTGGAAATCCCGCACAGGATCCCTTCCATCCGCGCCAGGTCTCTGGCGGTGCGGATGGCTTCCTCATCGGTCACTACATAGATCTCATCGTAAATCTCCCGGTTCAGGTTCTCCGGAATCAGTCCGTCCCCAATCCCCATCTGCAGGTGCGTACCGATGGTGCCTCCCGCGAGAATCGCCGCATGCTCCGGCTCCACGGCCCAGATTTCAATCTGGGGATTCTGTGCTTTGAGCACTTCTCCGATGCCGGAGATCGTTCCGCCGGTGCCGATTCCGGAGCAGAACCCGTCGATCGGCCCTGCCGCCTGTTCCAGAATCTCCTGTCCGGTATACCGCCGGTGAACCATGGGGTTATCCGGATTCGAGAACTGCTGGGGCACATAGACTTTAGGATTCTCCCTGGCCATCTTCATAGCGGTAGCTACGCACTGGTCGATACACGCTCCAATGTTCCCGTCATCATGGATCAGAATCACCGACGCTCCATAGTGGCGCACCAACTTTCTCCGTTCCTCGCTGACGGAATCCGGCATAATGATTACCGTCTGATATCCTTTCACCGCTCCGATCAGCGCAAGCCCGATTCCCTGATTGCCGCTGGTCGGTTCTACAATCACCGTATCCGGACCGATCCGTCCTTTTTTCTCCGCTTCTTCAATCATGTTCAGCGCGGTTCTGGTTTTGATCGAGCCGCCCACGTTCAGGCCCTCGAATTTTACCAGCACCTGTGCGTTTTCCGGCGGGTTCATCCGGGACAGTCGGATCATGGGGGTATGTCCCACCGCTTCTAAGATATTATTATAAACCATAAAGCAAATCCTTTCCGCTGCTTTCTCACTGCTGCACTCCCATCTTCTGCAGCAGGAACTGGATATTCTGCTGTTCCGTATAGCTGAATACCGATTCGTCAAACTGCTCCGGCTCAACCGTCCCCTGGTACCAGGACTGGCTTTCAAAGTAGGACTGGATAGAAGAAGAACCGAAGCGTCTTCCGTGTCTTGCGTAGATTTCATTAATTGCCATCTGCATGTCATCGTAAGACATACCGGCCACATCCCCGTCCGTGAGCGCTCTCTGAGAGCTCTCCGCCAGGATATAGCTTCCGCCGGAGGCAGTCTGCTGAGGCGCCTGGGTCTCTGTCTGAACCGGGGCCTGGGTCTGCGGCTGGGTCTCCGTCTGAACCGGGGCCTGGGTCTGGGGCTGCGTCTCTGTCTGAACCGGTGTCTGCGTCTGCGCCTCCGTCTTGGTCTGGGCCTCGGTCTGCGCCGGCTGCTCGGTCTGTGTCTTCGTGTTTTCCTGATTCAGTATCGTAATGGCTTCCTGGCTTTCTCTGGTGTCCGCCTCTGTAAGAACCGTATCTTCCCTGGACGGTCTGCGGTCTTCTTCCCTCTTCTCCTGGGATCTTCCCAGAAACCAGTAGGCCGCGAATCCCAGAATCGCCGCCAGAAGAAGAACGGCGGCTCCTATGAGCAAATACTGAAGCGGACCGGCTCCTCTTCTCTGTTCCCGGTTCATACGGTTCCAGGCCGCCTCCCACTCCGGATCCGGCTGCCTGCGGTAGGGATATCCCTGAGGCGGAACATTCCTCGGCGGATAGCCCTGCTGCCCGCCGTTTCTGGAAGAATATCCCTGGGGCGGAACCGTTCTTGAGGGATACCTCCGGGATTGCTCCTGCCTGGAGGGGGAACCCTGCCTGGAATTTCCGGCGCTTTTTTCGCCCGGCACATACGGTCGGCGCGGCGCCCCCGCACGCGCGGATGCCTGCTCTTCTCTTTTGGCCCGTACCTTTTCCCCCGGCACATAGGGGCGGCTTTTCTCCCGGTTTTCTGTTCTCTGTTCTTTGTTTCCGCTTTCCGGACGGACCGGAGCCTTCCTGCCGGCCGGGTTCTGTCCGTTCCCCGTTTTCTTCTTCAAAGGCCGAACCGGCCGGCCGCAGTTTTCACAGAATGCTGCGTTTGGAAGAAGCGTGCTTCCGCAGTATTCGCAATATCTTATTTTTGTCATGTTCTCCCTCGCTTTATTCTCTGGTTCTTTCGGATTTTCCGTTCTCGTCTTTGACTTTGCCTTTTTTCCCCTCCAGGAAACGAAGATATTCCGCGGCCCGGCCAATCTCTTCCCGGTTCAGAGAATAATATATCTTCTTTCCCTGTTTTCTGCATCGGACGATCCCAGCCCCGCACAGAACCTTCATATGGTGAGAAAGCGTGGACTGAGCGATTTTTACGGATTCCAGAAGTTCCAGGCCGCACTGTTCTTTCTCTCTTAGCCGCTCCAGAATCTGAATCCTGCTCTCATCGCTCAGGATCTGAAACCATTGCGCGGGAGCAAAAGCCGGCCTCTCTGTTCTCTGCTTTTCTTTTGGGGTGGATTTTTTCTGTTTTTCTTTTTTCTCTTTCCACCCGGCAGCTTTTTTCTTTGCTTTCGCCTTCGCCTTCTTTTTCTCCTTGTTCTTCAATCCGCTTTCCCCCTATAACCTGTCAGTCATAAACAATCACCGGGCTTCCGATGGAAACCGTCTCATAAATCTTCTTGGCCTGCTCGTAAGGAGTATTGACGCAGCCGTGAGATCCGTTGCTCAGATAAATCGTACCTCCAAAATGGTACCGGTTCTGCATATCGTGAATTCCCACGTCGCCGTTAAAAGGCATCCAGTAATCCACCGGAGACTCATAGCCTTCCCCTTCCAGAATGGTGTCCCGCATCTTGGCGTCAATCGCCCACACGCCCCCGGCGGGAGTCGCGTTTCCGCGATTGGGGTTTCCTGTCACTACCGGGGTGTCTACCACAAGATAGCCGTCCTCATAACACCACATCCGCTGCTGGGAAATACAGATCTCCACATACGTATATCCAATGTCGTCCGTATCCCGGCTCATTGCCGTATAAAGGTAAACCGGCTCCCTGGTATCCGTTACCCCATCCTTTACTCCCTGAATCAGTTCCCGCAGCGTAGCTTCCTGGTCGATGCACCAGCCGTAATCTCCGCCGGACAGAGAAACCACCGTTCCCAGGGACGTATAGAACTCCCGGTCGCATCCGAACGTATCGTATTTTGCCGCCAGGCTTTCCACATACTGCCCCATCTTTCCTTCATCCAAAGAAAAAGAGCCGTCGGCATTCTCTACAATCCAGTCCCGCATCACAGAGGCGTCCACTACTTCCTGCCGGTCGCCGAAGTCATACGTAATATGAGCGCGCACCAGTTCATTCAGCGCCTCCGCATCCTGATTCAGTGCCTCATCATCCCGGTAAACGGAAGGATCGCGGTAGCAGCCTTCCTCTTCCAGAGAAATCCTTTCACTGCCCGCATCCAGGGCAGAGAGGACGCACTGAACCGTCTTTTCCTGATCCAGAGTAGTACCCATGACCTCCGGAACCACTTCGTATCCCTGGGGCGTCTCGCCCAGATACGCGTTCTGGGGAGCGACCACGTTGGTAACGTCAAAGCAGTCCATCTGAAGCAGCGTCTCTTTTGCTTCCTCCCTATTATATGTAAAGGATACGGATTCCGTCTCACCGGCCGCCAGGAACATCATAACCGGCCACAGATACGCCCGCTGGTTTCTCAGCAGACGGTCCAGGTCTCCATCGTCCTCAAACTTCAGTTCGATCTCTTCGGCAGAGATGACGTCTTCCTTTCCCTCCCGCAGTTCCAGCGTCAGATCATAGGTCCCAAGCTTTTCCGCCACCTGGCTTTTCGCCTGAGATAACGTCATCTGGCTGCAGTCGGTTCCGTAAATCACCGTTCCCTCATAAAAATGCATGGAAAAATAGATGGCAGCCGCCGCGTATACGATCCCCAGAAATCCCAGAAAAACATAAAGAGCCCTGCGCATGCGCCGTTTTTTCCACTCCGCGAGTCTCTGTTCCAGACTGCCGCTTTGTCCTTCTTTTCTTCCTGTCTCAGTCCTGGGCCTGCCGCTTTGCCTTTCCTGTCTTCCTGTCTCAGTCCTGGGCCTGCCGTTTTGTCTTTCCTGTCTTCCTGTCTCAGGCCTCAGCCTGCCGATCTTTCTTTCTTCCCCGTCTTCCATTTCCTGTCTCCACAATCTCAATTAATTCTCTCAGATCCGAAATTTCATAATCCGCCTTCGCTTCGCTTTCCTCCGGAAACCCGTACCTGGAAAACCAGCAGGTCGCGATTCCCGCCTGTTCTCCTCCCCGGATGTCAGAGTTCAGAGAATCTCCCACCAGAAGCGCCTTTTCCCGTTCAAAACCTGGAATTCGCTCGAACACCTTCCGGAAATATTCCGGCTGCGGCTTCTGGAAACCGATTTCCTCGGAAATAAAAAACTCCTGAAAATACGCTTCAAGGCCGCTTTCCTTCATCCTGCGCCTCTGAGTAAAGCCCACTCCGTTCGTCACCAGGTAAAGACGGCTGATCCCGGAAAGAATCCTGCAAACCTCCGTTGCTCCCGGTATCGTGTCGCTTCCCTCGCTGAGGGCGGTCTGGTAAGCTTCTTCAAAGCCCGGAAATTCTCCTTCAAAATTCATGGCGCGAAACGTCTCCCGGAATCTTCGGTCCAGAATCTCCTGCTTGGAAATCTCTCCTCTTTCAAACGCCGCCCAGAGGCCGTGGTTAATTCTGTCGTACGTCTGAAACAGGACTTCATCCGGTTCTATTCCATACTTCCGAAAGGTTCCGGCAAAAGCCTTCTGCTCTGCTTTTTTAAAATCCAGAAGCGTTTCATCCGCATCCAGCAATATAAATTCAAACCGCATACCGCTCCTCCTGAAGCTGTTTTTTGAAATTCAGAGCCGCAAAAAACAGCAGCTTCCGACATCTTAAATATTATATACGATTCTTCAGGCAATGGCAAGAAAGACTGCGTGGGGCTGATTTCTTTGGACAAAATCCATACAGGCCTTCCAAATTATATTACGCAAAATCTTTTACTTTTTCTATAATAAGAGCATAAAAATAAGGGTGAAAACCTCCAAGCTTTCACCCGCACTTATCTTTTTTTCATGTCTCAGGAAATATTGTTCTTGCTTCTGTCATCATAACAGGATCCATAATTTGGTCAATCTTTTCCTTTGTTAAAACTCCTTCTTTCAATATAAGTTCTCTCACAGATTCTCCACTTTGGATTGCCTTTTTAGCTATTTCCGAAGCGGTTTGATATCCAACATAGGGACATATCGCTGTAACTAAGCCAACACTGTTTTCAACAAGTTGACGACAATGCTTTTCATTTGCTGTAATTCCTAACACACAATTATCTATAAAGGTTTTTATGGCATAAGTCAGCGTTTCTATTGACTGAAATAAACAATAGAAAATAATAGGTTCAAAAGCATTTAGTTCAAGCTGTCCTGCTTCTGATGCTAGCGTTATCGTTATATCATTTCCGATTACATAAAAAGCGACCTGGTTTACTACTTCCGGAATGACAGGATTGACTTTCCCCGGCATGATGGATGATCCATTTTGTTTTGCCGGAAGATTAATTTCGCCCAATCCTGTTCTTGGACCTGATGACATTAACCGAAGGTCATTTGCTATTTTAGATAAAGTCACTGCACATGCTTTTATGCTTCCTGAAACAGCCACAAAAGAATCTATATTTTGAGTTGCATCAATCATGTTTTCCGCCTGTTCAAAATCCAACCCGGTAATTTTTCGCAAATTAGGTATTATTTTTTTGATGTATCTGCTATCCGTATTCAGCCCAGTTCCAATTGCTGTGCCGCCAAGATTCAAAAAGCGCATTTCATCCATAGATTTATCTAATCTAAGAGAATCTCTCAAAACAGCCGATGCGTAAGCAAAGAATTCTTGTCCTAAGCGAATTGGTACTGCATCCTGTAACTGTGTTCTACCCATTTTTATTATATGATCGAATTCTTCACCTTTTCTCTTAAAAGCCTTATGCAAACGGAGTAACTCCTGTTTCAGTTTTGCCCCTAAGTAAAGCGCTGTCATTTTACCAGCAGTTGGAATCACATCATTTGTCGATTGTCCACAGTTCACATCATCATTAGGATGAACAAGCGAATAATCCCCTTTCTCCCCTCCCAATATTTCAATCGCCCGGTTAGCGATCACTTCATTGGCATTCATATTAAAGGAAGTCCCCGCCCCGCCTTGAATGGGATCTTCAATAAAAGATTCTCGAAATCTGCCTTTTAGAATCTCATCACAGGCACATAGCATTGCATGTGTTTTTTCTTTCGGTATTCTTCCTATTTCACAATTTGTTATTGCCGCCGCCTTTTTAATTAATATTATACTATTAATAAATTCCGGATGCATGGAGCGGCCTGTTATTTGAAAGTTTTCATATCCTCTCAGTGATTGAATGCCATAATACATATTTTGAGGGATATCCTTAGCTCCAATAGAATCTTTTTCTTTTCTATAATTACACATATCTCCTCTGCTTGGGCTCCAGTTCTACTTTACTTGTTTCTCTGGTTTGTCTTATGGTAGTGGTTTCCCTGCTGCAAGATATAAAGCATACCACTCCTCACGGCTAAGTTTAAACTGTGCAGCTTTACTGATGTCCTTTATTCGTTCTACATTTGTGCTTCCAACAATCGTCTGTATATTCGCCGGATGCCTCATAATCCAGGCAACAGCTACTGCGTTAGAGGTAACTTTATATTTCTTTGCGTATTCTTCCAACAGAAGATTTAACTCTGGATACTTTTCAGAACCAATAAATGTACCTTCAAACATCCCATACTGGAAAGGGGACCACGCTTGAAGGGTAATCTTATTCCAGCGAGCATATTCTAATAGACCTCCATCGCAGTTAATTCCTTCGTTATTATTTGTATTGAAATTAATTCCGGAATCAATAATTTTACAATGCGCCAAAGAAAATTGAATTTGATCAAACAAGATTTTTCCTGGGGCAGCCTGTTCCAGAAGAGCAATCTGTCCTGGATTCATATTACTGACACCAAAGTATTTTACTTTGCCGCTTTTCTCTAATATTTCAAAGGCCTCTGCAATTTCTTCCGGTTCCATCAATGTATCCGGCCTATGCAGCATCAAAATGTCAATATAATCTGTCTTTAGCCTTTTAAGGCTTCCCTCCACTGAAGAAAGAATATAATCCCGCGAAAAATCGTAACATATTCCAGGTCGTATTCCACATTTCGTTTGAATGATAATGGTTTCCCGTGTTCTAGGATCCAGGCAATCTCCAAACATTCTTTCTGATTCCCCAGCCCCATATATATCAGCATGATCAAAAAAATTTATCCCCAATTCGCATGCTTTTTCAATTAAGGTTCTGATTTTGATTTTATCTTTTAGCTCAGCCATTCGCATACATCCAAGCCCAATTGCTGGAATTTCCAAATTATTATTCTTCGTTCTGATTGTTTTCATAAGCCCTCCAAAACTTCACTTCGCCCATTAAATAATTTCTTTGACAGATGCCCTTTCCACAATATTAATTGGAAGAAGTACTTGCCGAAATTTATTTTCGTTCTCTTTATCTTCTAATAGGTTAAATAATACCTCTACTGCCATTTTTCCTTTTCCAGCAATATCCTGTGCTATGGTAGTCAGCTTTGGTGTTACAAAGTTGCACATTCGTTGGTTATCAAATCCAACACAAGATATCTGCTCCGGAATTATTATTCCCTTACTTTTTAACAGATCCATTGCTTCTATAGCAATATTATCTGCCGCAAAAAAAACCGCCGAACACCCTTTCTCATATTGCTCAATAATCTGTTGACAAATTTCAGAAATATCGGAGCTAATAATATGATGAAGCAAAACTCCTGGTGTTTTGGTTTGAATATACTGCCAACATCCTTCAAACCTTAAATAGCTGGCATTTTCTTTAAAAACAGATGGAATGTCCACCATTGCAAGATTAGTATGGCCTTTACTCACTAAATACTCCGCTGCTATGTACCCGCCATATCTATCATCAATTCCTACCATACAGATATTATCATAGCCATGAGTGTCTATGTACACCTTGGGAATATTACTATGCTGTTCGATTTCATCAATAATCTCATCATACATGCCCATTAAAATGCATCCCGCTACATTCCATGACCACAAACACTCTGCGATTTCCGAAGCTTTTTCCACAAATCGAATCATAAGATAGTAAGAACGCTGCTGAATTGCTCTTGCCACATTTTCAATAAAGACTGAATTGTGGGGCGACATAAGTATTCGCTGATAACTGTTCATATAAATAAAAAGAACAATAATTTTAGAATCCTTGGTAATCAAACTTCTTGCTGAAGAATTTGGAACATAACCCATCTGATCAATTATTTTTTTTACTTTTTTAGCTGTTTTTTCTGATACTTTCTGATGGTTTCCATTGATAACACGAGAAACTGTCATAACACTCACATTTGCTTCTCTTGCAATATCCTTAATTGTGACCATTATCCATTCCTTCTTTTTCTATATACTGTCATTCATTTTAAATATATATATCCAAAAAGGTCTTTAAATTGGAAAAAATAACCAATTATATATTTGAACAAAGTATAACATATTCATACGGGATATTGTCAAGTGAACTGCCCTTTGTCACCTTCTATCCTTTTACAGCCCCCATTGTCACATTTACCACTTGAAAACTTTGCAAAATAATATAGCACAGTAAAAGAGGAAATACAGCAATTGAAACTCCAGCCATAACGGTTTGCCAAGGAGTAGACATCCCATCACTTACTGGAAGATTAGAAATAGCAACCATTAGAGTATAGCTTTTCGTATTCCTAAGTAAAATTAAGGGCCAGAAAAAATCATTCCATCGTGCGATCATAGTTAATACAGCCCAGGAAGATAATGCTGGTTTGACTACCGGCATAATAATTCTTAAATAAACCATAAAGTCAGAACAACCATCGATCTTAGCCGCTTCTACTAATTCATCCGGAATATCTCTCATATATTCCGTCATATAAAAAATTCCAACTGCTGTTGCGAGTCTCGGTATAATTAATCCCCAATGATTATTCACCAACCCAAGATTCCGAAAAATAATAAACAAAGGAATTACGCCAACCTCTTGAGGAACCATCATCGTGGCCAGAAGGAAAATATACAACGCATTTCTTCCAGGAAACCAATATTTAGCAAAAGCAAAACCAGCCAGAGAACAAAAAAACAATGTTGTTACTGTTCCAATTACAGAAACGAAAATACTATTCCAAAGGTTTTGAAATAAATAGGGAACCAATTTAATTACATTCGCATAGTTATCTAAAGTAACCTTGTTGGGTAATATAGCTTCCAATCCTGTCATAGATTCACCTACTGGTTTAATTGATATCAAAAAAATCCATAGCACAGGGAATACACTAAAAAAACATACCAAAACAATCAAAAAATATTTTAAAACAGTTTTAACACCCTTATTGTTTACCATGTATGTTACCTCCCAAATGAATCATTCTGTCGAGATCGCGCTATAAATTGAACGACAGAAATTGCAATCATAATAACAGACAGAACGACACCTATAGCAGAAGCATACCCCAAATCAAACAACGAAAAAGCATTTTCGTACATATATTGGAATAACGTGGCATTAGAATAGGCTGGCCCTTTCAGCATATATGCTTCATTAAACATCTTCCACGTATCACATGTTGTTGTTATAAAGCAAAAGAAAAACATATTTTTCATTAAGGGAATCGTAATGTACTTTAAGTCTGAAAAAAAGCCTCCTCCATCAATGCGTGACGCTTCATAATACTCCAAAGGGATGCTTAATAAACCTGAAAGGAGAATAACGGAATACCATGGAATCATTCTCCAAGAAAAAAGACAAATTACTGGTATTTTGGAATAAACTGAAGTTGTAAGCCAACCTACTTTTTCAAACCCTAATCGAGCCAGTATATCATTAATTAATCCGCTATTGTAATCAAATAACATTTTGAATACCAATGCTAAAGCTACTGAAGCGCAAACGTATGGTATAAAAGTTGCCGTTTTTATCAGTGTCCTTCCCTTTAGTTTTTTTGCGTTTAAAAGCAGCGCAATAATGAACGCAATTCCTATAATTAGTAAGCTACAGGCAATCCAATAAATCACTGTATTTATCAGGACATCATAAAAAGCATAGTTTTTTGTATTAAATAAGGATTTATAATTATCCAGGCCGATAAAATCAGGTTCATTTAAACCATCAAAGTCTGTAAAGCTATAGAACACAGATTCTACCATTGGCATTAGCTGAAAAATTATAAACAATAAAAAAAACGGCGCAATAAATAAATACGGAGTTTTATACCGTCGTATCCATTTTTTGATCTTATTTCTTTGGCTCATTGTCTCCTCCGCTTAGGCAAATAAGGCTACCACATTATCCAATACAGCGTATACGAAAATGCAGCAGCCTTATTTTCAAATGACTATCCTTCGTTCTTTACCCTGCTGTATACCTTTTCAGCCGTCCTCCAACAAATATTTTCAGCTATTCTCAATGCTTTCTCATATCCAATGATCCCTTCTGCGATATATTTTTCCAAAACTTTACCAAGCTGTTCTTTAAAATAAATCGGAGTAAACCACATCGTTTCCGGATACCCGCCTGTATCGGACGCATACATAACTTTATTTGTGGGTGCCATCTCCAGCATTTGGAGAATCATACGATAGGTTGCAGTATGTGCTGTGTACCCCATAGACGACCAATCTGAATAAACGTTACTAAAATTATTCACAAGAAGACCTGTTAAAGAAGTCCACGGATATCCTGCATGGAGCAAAACAATTCTTACATATCCTTTATACCGTTCATCGTTCATAAGATTATAAAGTCCCATCGGATTCATCTTATTCATATTGCACATGGGTGCAGCCCCAATGCCTGTATGAAACTGGATAGGAAGATCTTCTTCTTTGCAAACATCCATTGTAATCGGAATTAGATAATCCCGTATAGACTTCTCATCTTTTTCTGTATATTTTCCGCTGATATAGTTTTCATATCCATCTTTCGCCTGGCCATCCTTTACTAAGTCTATGAAAAGTCCTGTATGATATCCAATAACAGATTTTACCCCTACTGCGTTATGTTTTTTAATTTCTTCTTTTAATCGAAGTATAAATTTATCCAAGAAATCATTAAAATCTCTTTTTTCTTCAAAAAGCTCCTTCATGATGGGTTCAATTCTAACAATTTCTCTAACCGTCTTAGGCGGCATGACTTTCATAAACCATTCGTTTTCTTGTTTCGGATGGCGCGGTCCCATAACAGGCGCTCCAATATCATTGAAAAAGCATTTTACTTTACTGTCGTCCAACAAAGTTTTTATATAAGCAGCTGGATCTTTATGATAAAGTAAATTTCTATAATTAATTATCTCTTCCTCCGAAGCCTGTTCTGATAATCTGTAAAATCTCCGCATATAATTAATTAGATTCATATATGTAAGAGTGCTTTTATCATCTTCTATATCATGCGGATCCGCTGTCATAGATACACATCTCGCAAAATCAACGCTTTCCCGCGTCAGGGCAAAGTCATGGCAATGCGTGTCAATCAGCGGCATATCTTTTAAGTCTACAACCAATGCTTTTCTCCTTCCATATTTATTCTTCGATTTTCATTCTAAGCTGTTCCGCTGCATTACTGATTGCTTCATCCATACTCTGTTCACCTGCAAGATATTTCTCTATTTCTGGTGAAATAACAGAATCAGCCAACGCATCATTTTCATTTACCCTCAAGGGTGCAGAAGCATTTACCAAGCCATCTGTTTCTGCCTTCATAAGAGACTGTCCGCCGTAAAATTCGTCTCCTTGCTGCCAAAACTCATCTTCTAGTGCTTCTAAGACAACCGTATTAGAATAAGGGCCGCCCTCATCCATCATCTGTTGAACGTATACTTTTCTTTCTTCAAAATTAAAATTATAGTCTTTCCAAATATCAGTATAGAGTTGTGCGTATTTGTTGTCCGGCTTGTTAACTATAGCCGCCCCTCCAACTACTGGCGCGCCAACTGTTCCGATTTCTTCATAATATGGAGCAGTCAAAATCCCCCATTTACCAGCTTCCTCAGGAACATTTTTCTGAAGATGCTCATCATAAAAAGCTCCTATATAGAAAGTTGCAATTTTATTATCGCGAATAGCGTCAAAACATGATGTATCAAACCAAGGAGCTGCTAAAAGGAGTTCTTCGCTCATTAAAATATCCAACGTCTCCAGTCCTTTTTTTACTCCTTCATCAGTATCAAATACAACGTTACCCTCTTCGTCAAAAATATTACCGTTTGCCTGCGGGATAAATCCTCTTCTTCCGTAATAACGCCATGTATTTGCTCCTGGATCATAATTGGAAAGATAAATCTCACCGCCAGACTTTTCTTTTAATTCTCTACCTACCTCAATCCACCCTTCGATCGTTTCACATCTTTCTGGATCAATTCCATATTCTTCAAAAATCTCTCTATTATAATAGAGCACTTGTGGCCTAACCTCATCTGGAAATGCGTAAATTTTATCATTAAACGTTAATCCATCAAGTGCACCATCCACCAAAAGATCCCTAAATGGTTCAAGAATATCTGTAAGATCCATTAAAAGGCCATATTTCTCAAATTCAGCAATTTCTGTGGGACCGACAAAAACTACATCTGGAAGATCGTCAAATGTTCCTGCTGTAAATCCCATAATCAATCTTTGCTGTAAAGTTGCAGCATCCATGGTTTGATAATCTACATTAACTCCTTCTCCATTTTCTCCTTGCCTCTCAAGAAAATTATCGTAGTATATTTTCTTATATTGAGGTAATCCTGCTGAACAATATAAAAATGTTCCTTCCGGGTACTTTTCTCCGGAAATAGCAGTAATGTCTGAATTATCTGCCGCAATTGCGCTTCCTCCGCCTAAACTTGTCAGCAACGTTGAAGCTGCAATAATACTAAAAATCATGCTTTTCACTTTCTTTTTCATTTTGACACCTCCCAATAGTTCATTTTTATAAGTGTTAACGTTAACCTTATATAAAGAATAGCACTTTAATGCATTATTGTCAATATTATCAATCAAATTTTTGTTAACGTTATCCTTTTCTTTCAATTCTCCTTTTATCACTATTGTAATTATTTTATTTATATTTCCTATGATGTAAAAATCTTTTTTACTACTTCTCTACATTACGAACTGCAGCAACTCCGGATTGTCAACTCCTGTATGCTATGCTACAATTTTAAAAAAACAAAGACTTGCTCTTTGATAAAGGAGGTATTTTCTCATGGCGCTGTTGACTGTAAACTTTTTATCCCAATCTCTTTGCCGGATCACTACGGTTCAGGTTTTTCTTCCCAACGATCTGAATCCGGAAGAACGCGCAGGAAATCCTTATTATGACCGTCCCATGAAAACCTTATATCTTCTTCACGGCTACAGCGGAAATTATACGGACTGGGTTCAGGGCAGCAACATCTGTAATCTGGCCAAGAAATACAATTTTGCCGTAGTCTGCCCTTCTGCGGACAATAGTTTTTACTTCGACCAGGAAATGACCGGAGGGAGTTACCGGACCTTTATCGGTGAAGAGCTCCCCGCCTATCTGCATAAACTTCTTGGGCTTTCCACCCAAAAGGAGGACACGTTCATCGGAGGGTTATCCATGGGCGGCTTCGGCGCCGTCTGCACAGCGCTTCGATATCCCGAAACTTTTTCAAAGGCCGTCGGATTTTCTTCCGCTTTTGTCATCAATGAACTTTTGACAAATGGGAAACGGGTGACTTCTACGGAGACGAACCGGGCTTTTCAGGAACACGTCTACGGCCCCCTGGATAAGCTGAAAAACAGTGAAAAGAATCCTGAATTTCTCATCAACCGTCTGCTGGAGAAGGGGCAGTCTGTTCCGGCGCTGTATCTGGCCTGCGGAACAGAAGACTATCTATTGGAAAACAACCGGGACTTCCGGGACTTTCTGCATAAGAAGGGGATTCCCGCCGTATATGTGGAATCTCCTGGAATCCATGACTGGGATTTCTGGAATCGTGCTCTTGCGCCCGCCGTAGAATGGCTGATGGAAGACCGGTAAATACCGGTATCCCGTTTAAAAGGAACGGAACTGCCGATTTTTCTTTTCATCGGCAGCCCCGTTCCTCTTTTCTATGTGCTTCTGTCTTTTATTCCCCTTCCGTCCTGTTCTGAATCTTTTGTAAGATTTCGCGGATCGTCTCTTCTTCCTCCTCCAGAGCCTCCGCAATTTCTGAAACAGATTTCCCCTTAGCCAGTTTCTTTTCGACCTGCTGTTTCAATTTGTTTTTTTCTCCTTCTGCCAAGCCTTCCTCTCTGGCCTCTTTTTTATCGTAATACTTCTCTTCCCACGCCTGCATGTATTTCACTCCTATCTCTTCACTTGCCCTCACCGCGCAAACTTGCTGATGGATAGATCCCACCTCATTCTCCTGCGTCTCAGTTCCTTTGTGAATTACCAGGCGAAAACTCCAGAACTCCTCTGCAGAATACGCTGCAGTAGCGCTCCCGCATCAACGCTTCCGCCCTTTCCTGAGAAGTATAGATCCCTTCCGCATAGAAAAGACCGTTGAGCGAACGCCCCTTTTCTGCTTCCCGCCTTGCTTCTTCTTCCGTCAGTTCCTCTCGTCTGCACTCCAGAATTCTCACACGAGGCGTTCTGCTGTTTTCTTCCGGAAACTCCGCCTGAAAAACGGTTAAGGCGGCTGACGCCAGTTCTCCGGCAAGAATCCCCGGATCTTCCGCTTCTTTCCTGCGCATGATTCTGGAAAAAGCAAATTCTCTTTTTTCTGCTTCCGGCGCATAAAGCCTGGCCGCTTCCCTGAAGGCTTCCGGGGAAGACGCCAGATGGAAAAGCTTGCTTATCCGGCGGCTGTCCAGGAAAAACGCCGCGGCAGCCAGGCCAGTCATAGCGTTTGCCGTACTCACAGCGGTATTGGCTGCCAGCAGAAGAAGCGCTCCTCCCAGAATTCCTGCCGTCTCTTTCCAAAGGGAAGCAAACCCCGGCCAGAAACCAGGCAAAAGAAGAAGCTCTCCTAAGCTTCGACCCGAAAAACGTTCCTCTGGAATTTGAGAAAGGAAGAAACAGAAAAGAAGCGTGATGCCCTGCAGCAGAAAAACAGCCATACAAAGGCCGGTCATATAAAGTTCTGATACATGAAACAGAAACTGTCCGCTGCTCTTTACTCCCAGATCCAGAAGGATCCCTGCTCCCAAAAGAATCGCCGCGGCAGCCATTCCTCTTTTTCTAAAGGTGGTTCCTCTTGTTTTCATTTTTCTCTTCTCCTGTATGGCTGCGTCTTTCTCCTAGCGTTCCAGTTTCCGGATAACCCGGCAGGGATTTCCCACAGCCACCGTATAGGCGGGAACATCCTTTGTCACAATGCTCCCTGCTCCAATCACCGCTCCGTCTCCCACGGTAATTCCCGGAACGAGAACGGCTCCCGCCCCGATCCACACATTTTTCCCGATCCGTACCGGATGGTTTTTCTGAAGCCCCTGTTCCCTGAGATGGGGCTCCAGAGGATGCGAACCTGTAGCTATGGTAACGTTTGGCCCGATCATAGTACAGTCCCCGATGTAAATATCCGTATCGTCTACCAGCGTAAGGTTAAAATTCGCGTAAACCCGATTTCCCAGGTGCACATGCCGTCCGCCCCAGTTGGCGTGAAGAGGAGGTTCCACATAGCAGTCCTCCCCGATCTCGGCAAACATTTTTTTCATCAGCTCCTGGCGCTTTTTCCCTTCAGAGGGGCGGGTATGGTTGTATTCATACTGAAGCTCCTGTCCCTCCTGCTGCCGCTGAAGCATATAGGGATCTCCCGGATCATACAATTCTCCGCTGCCAAGCGCCGCTTCTTCCAACGCGACCCACACCTCTTTGGCAATCTCCTCCGCGGTCTTTCCGTCTGTATGTACCAGAAAATCCGCCGCCCGGCTGTACTTTTCTCTGCGCTCTTCCATGAGCGCCGCGATATGCTGCAAATCCATCTTCCCAGCCAGCACCGGCCGTCCCTGATCCGTATGGATCCGATCATATACGGTTCCCGGCGCGGCGCTAAGCCATACGATTTTCCCTTTCTGCCGCATCGCTTCCACATTGGCCTCTTTTAAGGGCACTCCGCCGCCGCAGGAAATCACGGTGCGTTTTGAAGTCTCCAGATTTTTGAGGAATCCCGTTTCCAGTTCCCGAAAATACGGCTCTCCGTAAGTCTGAAAGATCTCCGGAATGGTTTTCCTTTCCCGCTTTTCGATCTCCTGATCCATCTCGATGAGATCCGTATGGTATCTTCTCTGAAGGGCAAGGGCAACCGTACTCTTCCCCGCTCCCATAAATCCGATCAAAAAAATATTCTGTCCTGTCATCCTTTTATCCTATCTGAAATAAAATCGGGGCCGGCGCGTCCTGTCTCATCTGCCAGTCTGCGTCAGCCCCTGTCCTCATCCGGCAGCCTCCTGCTGGAAGTTCTCTCTTATGCTTCTGTCTCGGTTTCCGTTTCTATCTCTGTTTCTGTCCCAGCTTCCTCTGATTCGGTCTGTGCCTCTGTCTCACTCTGTACCTCCGTCTCAGATTCCGCGCTCTCTTCTGATACGGCTTCTGTGACTTCTTCAGAGGACGTCTCTGTTTCACTTTCTGCCGATTCTGTTGTCTCTTCCGTTCCGGATTCAGTGCTTCCCTCTGACACCGCCTCGGTGGACGCTTCCGTAGAAACTTCCGTCTCTACCTCTCTCTGCAGGGAGAAATCAAAGGTAATATCGCTGAGCACGCCTGCGTCTGTATCGATCTCGCTGTCTTCCTGCCACTGGGTGTACAGTTCGGAAATCTGATCCTGTTTCCGCTGCTCAACAATCTGCTCTTTCTCTGCGTCTGTCGCTTCCCGGTCCAGCTGAGTCTCCAAATAAACGACATAATATCCGCTGTCCGTCTCTACCGGCTCTTCTACCAGCGTGCCGTCCGCCAGGCCGTCCGTAGCTTCCAGAAGCGCCTCCTGTCCGTCGGACTCTCCGAACGTCATGGTAGAACAGGTGGCATCCGGATCCACTTCCTCGGAAGCCGCCGCGAACTCTTCTCCAGCCTGGATCTTTTCAATCATCGCTACCGCTTTGTCGTAAGCCTTCGCCTTAGCTGCCGCTGTCTCCGGATCCTCGGTCTCGGTCTCGCTTTCCGCTTCGGTTTCCGCGTCTGTCGCTTCCTCTGCAGTCTCGGATTCCGCTTCCGTCTCTTCCTCTGCGGACTGGGTTGCCTGGGCATCCTCATTCTCTTCTAAAGAAGCCGTCTCGGTCTCCGTCTCGCTTTCCGCCTCCGCGCCGCTCTCAGTCTCGCTCTCGCTTTCCGCCTCAGTCTCTTCCTCCGTCACCGGAGTAAACAGCGTATACTGGATTTTCCTCTGGGCCGCTTCCTCATCGGAAACCTCGGTGTCCACATCCGCAGACATCGCTTCCTCCATCTTGTGCTGGATCATGCTCAGTTCCAGATACCGCTCTACCGTGGCCTGATCGGCTCCCATGAGTTCCAGGACTTCTTCGTCGTTATCGGACAGAAAGGTCTGAGCCGTCTCTGTAATGGATGCTTTCTCCTCTTCTGAAAGAGAAACTCCGTACTCTTCCATCTTCTGCTCTGTCAGAACCGCGTTGGCCAGCTGCGTCGCCACGCTCTCCGTCATCATGCTTCCCAGCGTCGTACCGTTTCCGTAGATGTCCTGATTGAAAGGATTCGCGGAACCGGTCATGCTGGCATACAGCGATTCGCTCTGCGCCTGGTTGTAATGTGTGGCAAACTTGAGAAGGCCTGCTGAGATCTCCTGATCGTTCACCGTTACCGCGGCCGCCTGCGGGTTAAATTCTCCTTTTGAACAGCCGGACAGGCCTGACAGCGCAAGCCCTGCGCTAAGGCCGATCACAGCCGCTTTTTTCCATCCTGTGTTCATGTTATTCCTCCTGCTCCTGTCCCTGCGGATCTCCGGCTCTCGTTCAAATAGCCGGTTCTGTTCTGCAAAGCGTTCCATCCGCCTGGACGATCTTCTTCCCGGCATCCTTTTCCCGGACGCCGTCATTGTTTCATTATAATCTTTTTTTCCGGCAGCCGCAATCCTTTTTCACAGATTTTCAAAGATTCACAGAAAAATCACCGGTAGTTCTCTTTCCCCAAAAACAACTCCCGCACAGTCTCATAAGACAGTTTGGGCCTTCGGTACTCATCTACAATTCCTTTGTTGTTCATGGTTCTGGGCCTTGTGCCAAACCAGCTGTCGCATACCCGGATATCGCAGAACTGCCAGATATAGATACCGCTGCAGCCTTCCTGGGAAAAAACGGCCTCGATCTGTTCTTTCAGCGTCTCCGCCTGGTATTCTTCTGACCCTTTCACCTTATACGGCGTACGGTATCCATAGATGGCTCCTGCTCCGATTTCCGTAACCAGGAAGGGTTTTCCGGCTCCTTCCGTATCCTTCTGTACCCATCGGTACAGATCTTCCAGATATTCCTTCACCGGAGTATCGTGATACCATTTGGGATAAATATTGTAAGAGACCACCTCCGGGTAGCCGAAGCAGCGATCGGTCTTAAACTGACAGCTCGCGGAGGATCTGGGCCTGGAAGGGTCCAGTTCCTGAATCAGGGCATACTGAGCCGCGTAACAGCTCTCTCCGTATTCCGTATTGCTGGCGCATTCGTTTAAGATCCCCCAGATGTAAATGGAGGGATGGTTGTAATGGGCCGTTATCATCTCCCGGATGCAGTCCTCGCACTGACGTTCAAAGTTCGGATTGCGCATATTTTCTTCCGACAGTCCTCTGGCATGGTTTTCCTCCCACACCAGAATCCCCTGTTCGTCGCACAGATCCAGAAAGATCTCATCATTGGGATAATGAGAGGTGCGGATCGAATTCGCCCCAAGATCCTTCGCGGTCATAAGGTCATACTGAATCGCCGCGTAAGGAAGGGCGCAGCCGAACTGAGGATGATCCTCGTGGCGGCAGAAGCCCTTGACAAACAGCTTTCTTCCGTTCAGGAGAAGATCTCTTCCCAAAATCCGGATCTCCCGGAAACCCACACGGTCAATGAGATCGTCCTCCTCTTTCCCGCTTCCGTCCTTCAGCACCGTTTCCAGCTCATACAGCTGCGGAGATTCCGGAGACCAGGGAGCCACCCCCGGACAGGGGAGCGTTCCTGTGCAGAAGCATTTTGTCTCCCCCGGCCCCAGATCCGCCGGCAGAACCGTCCACTATTTTTCCCCCAAGTTCAGCTCCAGCGTCCCCCGGAAGGGCTTTTCGGACAAACTGCAAAGGCAGATTTCTGCCTTGCCCTGCCAGCTCTCGCCGGCCTCCTTAGCCTGGGGCGTAAAATGAACCCATTTCACGTAAACCGCTCCCAGCTCCTCCAGAACTACCGGCCTGGAAATCCCGCCGTAGGACTGATAATCGTTGGGAACATGGAGGGCGGAGGCTTCCCCGAAGGAATTATCCGCAAGAACCTCCAGCGTATGGGTACCCGGCAAAAGGTCTTTGAGCACGGTATCAAAGATCGTGTACGCATTGTAGTGCTCCGCGACTTTTTCCCCGTCTACATACACTTCGGCCGTATGGCTGACCCCTTTAAATTCCAGCCGGATATTGCCGGAACCTTCAAACGTCCGTTTGTAAGATGCTTTTCCCCGATAGTTCCGGGTATCCGGGTACGTCTCCCAGCAGCTTCTTCGTTTATGTGTTTGAAATGTCCTTATCATTCTCCTTCTCCTTCCCTTCCGGCAGCACTGCGAAATCTCTCAGGAGGTCTCCGGCAAGCGCCAGGATATCCACCGTTTCATTCCGATTGATTTTCCTCTTTTTGTAAAGGAAATAGGGCGGCGTATCCATGACAAATTTCAGGTCCCCCTGGTATTGTTTCAAAAGTCCGTCCATGGCTCCCGTGTTGATCCTGGCTTTTTCATACATCACAAACCAGAGCTCGCTTCCCTTCTGATTCAGCTCTGTAATATAAAGCCTGTGAGCTTCCGCCTTCAGTCTGGCCACAGCCAGAAGATTCTGCACCGGCCTGGGCGGATCGCCGAAACGGTCCAGGAGTTCTTCCAGCATATCCTCATACTCTTCCTGGCTCTGGATCCCGGCAATGCGCTTATAGACGTCCAGCTTCTGCATCTCGTTTCGGATGTAGGTATCCGGAATGTAAGCGTCCACATCCAGATCCACCGCCGTCTCATAATCCTCCTGTCCGGTGAGCGTGCCCTGGATTTCTTTTACCGATTCATTGAGCAGCTTGCAGTAAAGGTCATATCCTACCGCCTCCATGTGGCCGTGCTGCTCGCTTCCCAGAAGATTTCCGGCTCCCCGGATTTCCAGATCCCGCATGGCGATTTTAAAGCCGCTTCCCAGCTCCGTAAACTCCCGGATGGCGGAAAGCCGCTTCTCTGCCACCTCCCTGAGCATTTTGTTGCGCCGGTACATAAGAAAAGCGTAAGCGGTCCGATTGGAGCGCCCTACCCGACCTCTGAGCTGGTACAGCTGAGAAAGACCCATGGTATCCGCGTCGTGAATAATCATGGTGTTGACGTTGGAGATGTCCAGCCCCGTCTCAATAATGGTAGTGGAGACCAGTACGTCGATCTCGCCGTTGATAAAATCATACATGATTTTTTCCAACTCCCGCTCCTTCATCTGTCCGTGAGCGAAAGCTACCCTGGGCTGCGGCACCAGGTTGGCGATCTTATTCGTCATCTCCATAATGGTATTCACCCGGTTGTAGACATAGTAAACCTGGCCGCCCCTGGAAAGCTCCCGGCTGATGGCCTCCCGTACCATCTCTTCGTTGTATTCCATTACGTACGTCTGGATGGGAACCCTCTCCTGGGGCGCTTCCTCCAGAACGCTCATATCTCGGATACCGATAAGGCTCATATGGAGAGTTCTGGGGATAGGCGTGGCGGTAAGCGTCAGCACATCCACGTCTTTTTTCAGCTGTTTGATTTTCTCTTTGTGGGTGACTCCAAAGCGCTGCTCCTCGTCAATGATCAACAGCCCCAGATTTTTGAATTCCACGTCCTTGGACAGCAGGCGATGGGTTCCCACCACGATATCCACCTGGCCCTTCTTCAGATCCGCCGCCGTCTTTTTCTGTTCCGCGGCGCTGCGGAAGCGGCACATGAGTTCGATCCGCACAGGGAAATCCTTCATCCTCTGCACAAAGGTATTGTAATGCTGCTGGGCCAGAATGGTGGTAGGCACCAGATACGCCACCTGTTTGCTGTCCTGCACGGCTTTAAAAGCTGCCCGGATGGCGATTTCCGTCTTTCCGTAGCCTACATCCCCGCAGACCAGGCGGTCCATGATCTTGGGGCTCTCCATATCCTTTTTTACCGCCTCTATGGCGAGAAGCTGATCCTCCGTCTCCTCAAAGGGAAACATCTCCTCGAATTCCTGCTGCCATACGCTGTCCTTGCTGTGAACAAAGCCCTCTGACCGCTGGCGTACCGCGTAGAGATCCACCAGCTCCTGGGCGATCACCCGCACCGCGCCCCGGACCCTGGTCTTGGTCCGGTTCCACTCCTGGGTTCCCAGCTTGTTCAGTTTGGGCGTCCTCGCGTCGCCGTCCGCATATTTCTGGATGACATCCAGCTGCGTGGCGGGAACGTACAGGCTGCTCCCTCCGGCATACTCGATTTTCATGTAATCCTTGGTGACTTTATCGACCTCTACCTTTTCAATTCCCCGGTAAATGCCAAGTCCATGGTTTTCGTGTACCACGTAATCCCCGACGGAGAGATCCTGGAAGCTGCTGATCCTGGTTCCTTCATACCGGCGCTGCTTTTTCCGCTTCTTTTTTTCTTTTCCGAAAATATCGCTTTCCGAAATGATGACAAATTTTATCAGGGGATACTCGTAGCCTCTCCCCGCGTTCCCGTAGGTGATGAGAATCTCTCCCGGTTTTACCTCCCGCAGCGGATCCTCCGAGTAATAGCTGGTCAGCCCTTCCGCCAGCAGATCGCCGGCCAGACGGTTTCCTCTGGTTCTGGACGCGGACAACAGAATCACCCGGTATCCTTCTTTCTTCCATCGTTTCAGATCCTTTACCAGGAACTCAAAGCTGTTGTTATAGGGATTTACCGAGCGGACCGACAGGCCGTATTTTCCCTGCGCGTTCCAGGGGGCCCTGGCGTTTTCCAGGGTGCAAAGCCCCACGGCTCTTCTCCGCCCCAGGGCGGCAGCCGTCTCCTGGATGGAAAACAGAAGCTTCGTCTGTCCGGGCAGCACATAT
>CALWMW010000081.1 GCA_944382085.1 uncultured Lachnospiraceae bacterium
TGTAGTCGTTAAAAGCGAAAACCGTAGAGTTGGAAGCGATGACCATGTCCGCGTTTAAAAACAGAAGCCGGTGCTTTAAGCTTCCGCGCCTTACCGGGCGGTATCCCTCCTTTCGGAGCCGGGCAAAATCCGGACAGGAGGGATCCAGGAGGTAATATTTGTGAATTCCATCCTTCTGACCGCTGGCGTACCGGTAGAGGTATTCGGAAGAATCCCCCCCTTTGTAGATCTTGTCGAAGAACAGCCAGATGGTTCGTCTGGAAAACCAGGGACGCAGAAGGAAATTCAGGATTTTTAAGGGGAGCTGTTCCCGGTACAGTCCGTTCTTTCCCTCCCAGATCTGCTTCCAAAGCCGCAGCTCCTTATAGAGCACCTTGATTTTGTGAGACTTCAGAATATGAATCCCGTCTTTTTTCCAGTAGGAAAGATACGGCCCGAACCGCCAGTAAGCGTAGGTGAATTCCTTGCTGAACCGGCTGGTATGGGAAGGAAACGCAAAATCCATCAGGTAGGTTCTGCCCTGAGTGCGGAAATAGAATTTCAGGACCCGCTCCCTGGAAGAGGGCGGAACCGGGATGCTCATATGGAAGGTCTTCAGCCTGTAAAAGCTCAGGCCGAAGCATTTCGTCATGGAATACCGCTGATTGTATACGGGGGAATACGTTTTCCCGTCAAACTCGGCAAAAATCTCCGCGCTTTGAGAGGAAAAATATCCCTGGAAGCCGCCGTCGATCTCCAGACATCCCTTCCGGTAATCGATGAGATTGATCCGCGCCTGAATGTTCTCCAGCGTACCGAAGGGTACTCCGTCGCAGACGAGGGTGAAGGTATCCTCCTGGCAGAGGATTTCCGGATAATAGGAGAAGTCGCGCTTCTTCAGACGCATTTCCAGAAGCTCGACCTGCATATTGTGGGATAAGGGGCGGCAGGAGGGGAAGAGGATCACTTCCGTATCCAGGAAAGCCAGCACCTCTGAGAACACCTGGGAATAGCTTCTGGCCTCCTCCTGGGAGAACAGGTTTTTATTCCGGTTGTTCAGGTTCGCGAAGATCCGGGTGTTCAGCATATATAAGGCCAGACACTGGACATAATAAGGAAGCCTTCCGATTCCGGAGAGCTTTTCCAGAAGAGGAAGAAGAAATCCGGTCAGCGGCGTCTCATACCATTCCCGCGACAGACAGGAGAGGCAGTAGGCGTAGTCGTGTTCCCTTGGGAAAAAGTACTCCAGCTCTTCGGTCCCCAGGTAGGAAAACCCGGACTGACCGGACAGAAGAGAGACCAGAATATCCTTCTCCCGCTCCGGCCCTTCCGGACACGTTCCCGCTGCTTCCAGAAGAGAGCGGGTCTCAAGGAGAAGACCGTTCAGGCAGGCGGGGAAAAGCGGGGGGATTTCTTCCAGAGAGATCGTCCGGACCTCCGGTTCCATCAGCGAAAAGGGCTCGGAAGCTCTTTTTGTATGCAGACAGGTCTGGGAGGGCATAACAAGAAGGGCTTTCTCTTCTCTGGCTGTTTCGTAGAGCCGGGAGAGAAAGTCCGGGGAAAAAGAGTCTCCCTGATCCAGGATAAGGGTATAGGCGCCCTGGGCCTGGGACAGTTCGCGCAGCGTGTTTTGCCTGGGATTGAGAGGATCCTCCTCCAAAACGGGAAGGATCTGCAGCCGCTCCTGGGGAAAGGTCTGGGCGGACAGGTCCGTGGTTCCGTCGTGCTCCGCTCCGTGGGAGACCAGGAAAACCGTAATATCATAAACGCTCATAAAATACGCCCTTTCTAGGTGATTTTTATTCTCTCCATCTTACCATAACCGGGGGGTGAATTCAACGTGGGGAAAAGAATCTTAAATTTTGTCTAAAAGGATTTTCATTTTCGGTAATGATTGCATAATTGAGGAAAAACTGGTAAAATATTTACAAAACTTCAGAACAGGAGGGATGATTTATGGAAAATAAGGTGATTGTAACCATCGGAAGACAATTCGGGAGCGGCGGACATGAGATTGGAGAAAAGCTGGCTAAGCGGCTGGGAATTGATTTCTATGATAAAGAGCTGATTAAGGTGGTGGCAAAGCAGAGCGGTTTCTGCGAAAAGGTACTGGAGAGTTATGACGAAAAGCCAACCAACAGCCTTTTGTATTCCATCGTCATGGATATCTATCCCTCTGCCATGTATACAGGCCCTACCATTGACCAGCAGATTTACCAGGCTACCTACGACGCCATCCGCGGCCTGGCGGACAAAGGCTCCTGCGTCATCGTAGGCCGGTGCGCCGATTATGTGCTCCGAGACCATCCGGAGCTTGTCAGCATTTTTGTCCATGCCAATATGGATTTCCGTATGAAGCGCGTCCAGGAGGAGTACCATCTGCCGGAGAACAAGCTGAGAGATTTCATTGTCAAGACCGACAAGAAGCGCGCCAGCTATGTGAATTTTCAGTCGGAGAACCGCTGGGGCGTGGCGTCCAGCTACCATCTGTGCCTGGAGAGCGACGTTTTGGGGATTGACAAATGCGTGGATCTGATTTTAGACTATATCCGATACAGACAGGAAAAATAAAGCCGGAAGGCGAAGGTTGGAGGTTGTCGGATGCGGGAAAGTTTTTCCAGAGCGGAGATGCTTCTGGGAACGGAAAAGATGGAACGGTTGAAAAAAGCCCGGGTCGCGGTGTTCGGCATCGGCGGCGTGGGGGGATATGCAGCAGAAGCTCTGGCGCGCAGCGGCGTCGGGGCTTTTGAATTGATAGATCGGGATGTGATCAGCCGGTCAAACCTGAACCGTCAGATCATCGCCCTGGAAAGAGATCTGGGACGGTACAAGACGGAAGTCATGCGCGAGCGGATCGCCCAGATTAATCCGGAGGCCCAGGTGCGGATCCGGAACTGCTTTTTTCTGCCGGAATGCGCGGAGGATTTTGATTTCTCGTCCTACGACTATGTGGTGGACGCGGTGGACACGGTTACGGCTAAGATCCATCTGGTTCTTCAGGCGCAGGCGGCGAAGGTTCCGGTGATCAGCTGCATGGGGACCGGCAACAAACTTCACCCGGAACTTCTGACGGTGGGGGATCTTTACGAGACCCAGGTCTGCCCTCTGGCCAGGGTGATGCGCAGGGAACTGAAAAAAAGAGGAGTGACGCGCCTGAAAGTGGTGTATTCCAGGGAGATTCCAAGGAAACCGCTCTGGGAGGAAAAGAACGGAGAGAAGACGGTGCCGGGAAGCCTTTGCTTTGTTCCGGCAGCGGCTGGACTTTTGCTGGCTTCCCAGGTGGTACAGGATCTTACCGGCGAGCGATAAGAAAAAGGAATTCAGAGACAGGAGGAGACAGAACATGAGAGCGTACGAGCGTTTTTTGAAGTATGCGGCGGTTCACACCGCCAGCGATGAGGAAAGCACGACGGTACCTACCGCCGAAAGAGAGTTTGATCTGGCCCGGATGCTGGTGGCGGAACTCAGAAAGATCGGGGTCGAGGACGCCAGAGTGGACGATAAGTGCTACGTATACGGCACGATTCCCGCTACGCCGGGATATGAAGACCGGACCAGCCTTGGGTTTATCGCCCATATGGATACTTCCCCGGATTTTTCAGGAGAAGGGGTGAAGCCCCAGGTGATCCCGGAGTACGACGGAAAGGACGTGGCCCTTGGCGGCAGCGGGCGGATTTTGTCTGTGAAGCAGTTTCCGCATCTGCCGGGACTTAGAGGGCGTACGCTGATTACCACAGACGGCACTACCCTCCTGGGGGCGGACGACAAAGCCGGGGTGGCGGAGATTATGACCATGGCGGAGCGGATCCTTCACGGGTCGATTCCCCATGGGAAAATCTGCATCGGCTTTACGCCGGACGAAGAAGTGGGAAGCGGGGCGGATCATTTTGACGTGGCGCGCTTCGGGGCCCAGTATGCGTACACCCTGGACGGCGGCGTGGAGGCGGAGATCGTGTATGAGAATTTCAACGCCTGCTCCGCTTCCTTTGAGGTTCACGGAGTCAACATCCATCCGGGGGAGGCGAAGAATACCATGGTGAACGCCGCCCTGGTGGCGATGGAGATCAACAGTATGCTGCCTTCCTGCGACATCCCGGCTAGGACGGAGATGTACGAGGGCTTCTTCCATCTCACCTCCATGGAGGGGACGGTGGAGAAGGCGAAGCTTCATTATATTGTCCGGGATCACGACAAGGGGAGCTTCGAGGCCAGAAAGAAGCTTCTGAGATTTATTGAGAAGACCATGAATGAAAAATACGGGGCGGGAACGGCGGTCCTTACCCTGAAGGACGAGTACGAAAATATGGAAGAAAAGGTACGGCCCTGCCTGCATCTGATTGAGAACGCCAAGGCTTCCATGAGAGAACTGGGAATCGAGCCGGACGTTTCTCCGGTGCGGGGCGGAACGGACGGAGCGCGCCTGAGCTTTATGGGGCTTCCCTGCCCCAACCTGGGAACCGGCGGCTACGCCTTCCACGGCCCTTATGAGCACATTACGGCGGAGGGCATGGACGCGGTGGTGGAAATCGTTCTTGGCATTATCCGCAGATACGCCGAAAAGGAGCAGTGACACGGAATTTGGGCGATTGCTTTACAGAGATAGACGGATATGGTAAAATGAACAGATTGAGTGAGTTCTGAATTCGGAGGAAGCCATGAATCTTTTTAAATACCGTGTGAGGACCCTGTTTAAATACAAAGACCTGGTGAAGGAACTGGTAGGCCGGGATCTGAAGCTGAAATACCGGCGCAGCTTTCTGGGATACGTGTGGAGCGTACTGAACCCGCTTCTGATTATGATTGTGCTTACCCTTGTATTTTCTCAGATGTTCCGCAGAGACATCAAGAACTTTCCGGTCTATTTCCTTACAGGCCGTACCATGTATGATTTTCTGAAAAACAGCACTACCAGCGCCATGAAGTCCGTGACCGGGAATTCGGCCCTGCTGCGGAAGGTGTATGTGCCGAAATATATTTTTACCCTGGCCAAGGTGACCAGCGCCATGGTAGATATGGTATTTTCCCTGGGGGCCATGGTGATCGTAATGGTCGCCACCGGGGCGCCCTTCTACTGGACGGCCCTTCTGTTTCCTATTGTGGTGGCCCAGATGTACCTGTTCTGCTGCGGCCTGGGATTCTTTCTGGCTCAGCTGAACGTATTTTTCCGGGATATCCAGCACATCTATTCCGCTGTGCTCACGGCCTGGCTGTATCTGACGCCTATTATGTATCCCATTGAGCGTCTTGGGGAAACGCTGACCATTGTGGTAAAGGGATTCAATCCCCTGTACTACTATGTGGCGCAGTTCCGCGACCTCATTTACTACGGACAGTTTCCGGGTTCCAGGATTTTCTGGGGCGGATGGCTCATCGCCTTTCTGACGCTGGGGATCGGAGTCTGGTCCTTCCAGAGATCCAAGGACAAATTTATCTTATACATCTGACGGGGAGGAAAAAATGGAAAACTATGTGGTTGATGTAAAGGATCTGACCATCCGGTTTAACCTTTCCAACGAGCGGGTGGACAACTTAAAGGAATACGCCATAAAGCTTGCGAAGCGGGAACTGATGTTTCAGGAGTTCCTGGCCTTGAAGGACGTCTCTTTGAAAGTAAAGAAAGGGGAGGCCTGGGGGCTGGTAGGGACCAACGGTTCGGGAAAGTCCACCTTGCTGAAGACCATCAGCGGCATCCTGAAGCCCTACCGGGGAACGGTAAAGACCAAAGGAAAGATCGCCCCTCTCATTGAGCTGGGGGCCGGATTCGACGGCAACCTTACGGCCAGAGAAAACATTTTTCTCAACGGCATGGTGCTGGGGCATTCCAGAAGCTTTATGGAAGAGCACTTTGACGAGATTGTGGAATTCGCGAATCTGAAACGTTTTCTGGATTCCCCCATCAAGAATTTTTCCTCCGGTATGAAAGCGCGCCTGGGCTTTTCCGTGGCCACTATGGTAGATCCGGATATTCTGATTGTAGACGAGGTGCTGGAGGTGGGAGACTACCAGTTCCGGCGCAAGTGCAACGAACGGATGCGCCAGATGCTCTCCGGAGGCACGACCCTTCTCTTTGTGTCCCATAACATCGAGAACGTCAAGCGCCTCTGCGATCACGCCCTGTGGCTGGACAAAGGAGTGGTCCGCATGGCCGGCCCGGCGGAGGAGGTCTGCGACGCCTACAAGCAGGAGCAGGAGCAGGCGATCCGGGAAAGAAAAGAGAAAAGGCGGGCCAAGCTGCGGGCGGAAGGGAAAAAATACGATTATCTGATTGTGGGCGCGGGACTGTACGGCTCTGTGTTTGCCAGGGAGCTGACCAGATCCGGAAAGCGCTGCCTGGTGATCGACAAGAGAGAGCACATCGGCGGGAACGTTTATACAGAGGATCAGGACGGCATCCAGGTCCACAAATACGGGGCCCATATTTTCCACACCAGCAATCCCCAGGTGTGGAAGTACGTGAATAAGCTTACGGAATTTAACGGTTATATCAACGCTCCGGTGGCGGTTTACAAGGACGAGCTGTACAACCTTCCCTTTAACATGAACACCTTTTATGAAATGTGGGGGCTGAAAACGCCGAAAGAGGTAAAGGAGCGGATCGCCGCCCAGATCGCGGATCTCTCCATCGAAACGCCCAGGAACCTGGAAGAGCAGGCGCTTTCCCTGGTGGGAAGGGACGTCTACGAGAAGCTGGTGAAGGGCTACACGGAAAAGCAGTGGGGAAGAGACTGCAAAGATCTTCCGCCCTTTCTGATCCGGCGGCTGCCCCTGCGGTTTACCTTTGACAACAACTACTTCAACGACCGCTACCAGGGGATTCCCGTGGGAGGCTATACCAAACTGGTGGAAAAGCTTCTGGACAACGTCGACGTGATGACGGGAATGGATTTCTTTGAATACCGGAAAGAGAACGCTCACATGTACGACCGGGTGATCTACACCGGCATGATCGACGAATATTTTGATTACTGCCTGGGACATCTGGAGTACCGCTCCCTGCGCTTTGTGACAGAGCGCCTGGAGGAGGAGAATTATCAGGGGAACGCGGTGATCAACTACACCCAGCGGGAGATCCCTTATACCAGGGTGATCGAACACAAGCATTTTGCCCCGGAAGAGGAACGGGAGAATCCCAAACCTTTTACGGTGGTTTCCAGAGAATACCCCAGGGAATGGGAGCCGGGGCGGGAACCGTACTATCCGGTAAACGACGAGAAGAACAACCGTCTCTATGAGCAGTACCGGGCGCTTGCGGAAAAAGAAAAAAATGTCCGGTTCGGAGGAAGGCTTGGTTCCTACCGGTATTACGATATGGACAAGGTGATCGAGGCCGCGCTGAAGGATTCGGACGAAGAACTGGGGAGACGCTGAGATGATAACAGTCTGTGTGCGATGGGACGGCGAGACCGAAAAACTGAATAAGACCCTGAGCAGTCTGGAAAAACAGGGGCCGGATTTTCAGCAGGAGATCCGGCTGAAAATCCTGTGCCAAAAGAGCGAGGAGGAAGTGGGAAGTTCCCTTTCAGGTCAGGCAGAATATTTTTTCGGAGAGGACCAGAGGGAACTTCTGTCTGCTTTGGAGGGAATCTTCTACAGCCTGGAGACGGAGCTGGTGACGGTGGTAGAGGCAGGAGAGACCTGGCAGGGACAGTCCCTGGCGCTGGGCAGCCGAGCGCTGCAAAAAGAAGAGAAGACCGACGGCCTTCTTTTTCAGCATTCCGGAGGAAGAAAGACCGCCGGACGGGTGAAAAAGAAAACCGACGAAAAGAAGGTTCCGGCCAGGCTGTATTCCCTGGAGAAAACGGAGGATATCCTTCAGATTCCCGCCTGCCTTCACGGGGCCCTGCTTCGTTCCCAGGCCGTCCGCGGGGAGGCGTATGAAGAAGATCTGGGCTGCGGCATGGAGGAAGCCTTCCTTGCCAGGATTCTTATGAAGAGAGGAACCGTTCTGGCGCCGAGAGAACTCTGCTTTTCCGGCTCATCCCCCCTGTACGACGACCGGGGGTTGAAGCCTCAGTGGGAGGATCCCTCCTGGTACCTTTCCCTGGCGGAAGACTACTGCCTGGGATTTCTGAAGCGGGAAACGCAGGCCTATGGGAAGCCCAGGCTGTTTGCCCAGGCCCAGGCGGCTTACGCCGTCCGGCATATGTTCGACCTGAACACGGACAGCCGGGACCGCCAGGTGCTGAAAGGAGAGGCCTGGAAACGGTTTCTGGACGCCTGCAAAGCCTGCATGGTACAGGTGGAGAAAGGGCTTCTGCTCCCGGAGGAAAGCCTTCATGTAGAACGGAGGATGCAGTATTCCATCTGGCCGCTGATGATGAAGCTGGCCTGCAGGGAGCGGGAGAAAAAAAGCATCGTGCCCATGGCGATGGTTGAGCTTGTGGAGGAAGAAGCAGGCGAGATCCGTCTGGAAGGCTCCTTTGATCAGATCGGGGCAGGGGAGAAAGGCAGCCTGACGGTAAAATACCGGGGGAGCCGAATTCCTCATTCCAGAAGCCCGCGGTACGCCCGGCTCTGCTTTTTCGGGAAGCCCCTGGTGAAAAAGTACGCCTTCGCGGTTTCCCTTACGCCGGAAATGCTCCGGCAGGGAGGCGAGCTTAGCTTCTGGCTGGGAGACGGAAAGAAAGAACAGAGAATGAAGACCGGGGCGCTGCGCTATACGGCAGGCTTTACCCACCTTCTGGAGCATTCCGGAAGGAATTTGGGGCCCTACCGCCTTTCCTTCCGACGGGACGGCGGCGAAGGCGCGGGAGTGTCCGTCCGAAAAGCCGGAAGAGGAAAGCGGATCTGGGAGGAAGCCGCGTTTTTAAAAGAGATCCTTACCTCCCCCTACGGCTCCAGGAAGCTGTTTCTGGTGCGCGCTCTTTATTGGCTGACCCGTCCCTGGTACCGGAAAAAACATATCTGGCTGACCTTTGACAAGCTTTACAAGGGAGGGGACTGCGGCGAATATTTTTACAAATATATGGAAAAACAAAAAAAGCAGGGAATCACTCCCGGCTATATCATAAAGGCCGACGCGCCGGATCGGAAACGTTTGGAGCAGGAGGGATACCGTCCCCTCCTTTACCGCAGCCTCAGGCAGAGGCTGGCGTATTTAAACGCGGAGATGATTTTTGCCACTCACAGCGCGGTGCCTTCCTTCTGCGGGTTTGACAAATGGGAGGTGCGGTTCGTCCAGGACCTTCTGCGGGGGACGAATACCTGTAT
>CALWMW010000082.1 GCA_944382085.1 uncultured Lachnospiraceae bacterium
GCATTTTCCAGCGTATTGATGGTCAGAAGCTCCGGGTCCTGATAGTCCGTCTGATTCACCGCGTTATACAGCTTCAGCAGTTCCTCCTTGTCGCAAAACAGAAATACTTGCCTTTTCCGTATTATAACATATCATTTGAAGTATTTCCATATTATTTTTCGATTTTCTGTTCGCTTTTTTCATCCTCGGTTCCGTAGATCTCCCGAACGATCTCAATCACCGTCAGCAGGGTCACCGGCCCCCAGAATACTCCTGCCGGTCCGTACAGATACAGTCCCGCGTAGACCACCGCCACCATTACAAAGGGATAAACGCCCAGTTTGGCTCCGATCAACCTGGGCTCCAGGTATTCCCGGACAACATAGGTCAGAAGAAACAGGCCGGCGTACCCGGCCGCCAGCTTATAGTCCCCCCGGAACACCTGAAAAAGCGCCATGGGAACCAGCACCGTACCGGTCCCGATGAAGGGCAGGGCGTCCAGAAGGCCGATGACGATTCCGAGTAGGAGGAAGTACGGGTTTCCGAAAATCCACAGACCGGCGGCGCACAGGACAATGGTGATCCCGATCAGAATCATCTGGGCTTTCAGATACATGCCGCCCTGCTTCCACATCCGCTCTGTAATCCGGTGTACAAACCGATAGCTTTTATACCGTTCCAGGCTCTGCGTCATTTTGTCGTAATCCCGCATCAGCAGGATCACGGAAATAAAAAGCATCAGCAGAAAAATCCCGGCCTCCGCCAGTTTTTTCAGATAGCGCATGGAATAATTCACCACGCCGGGGATCATATAAATCCGGATCTGCTCCGTAGCGTGATCCAGGCTGGAATAGACGAACTCCTTTACGTCCGCCGTCCGGATCCCAAAGCTCTGCTCCGCCAGGGAACAGCACTGATCCACGGCCTGGCAGAAGCCTCTGTAATATTCCTCAAAGTTTACGGCTACTTTCCGGATCTGCTGGGTAAGCGCGCAGGAAAGGAAATAAAACAGCAGAAGAAAGATTCCCAAAAACAAAACGATAAGCATCGATATGAGAACTTCTTTTTTCCAGGGAAGCTTCCTTTGGATTTTTTCTGTCACCGGATTCAGCACATGTACCAGAACATACGCAATAAAAAAAGGAATTACGTAGGGGAGCAGGTACTTAATACCCAGAAAAACTCCCAATGCAATTCCTGTTATGGCGATCAGTTTTTTTCCCTCTTCCATCCTTTTCCAGCCCTTCTTCCTTGGTTTCTGAAACTAGTATGGAAGAGATCCCTTTCTTTTATTCTGTCTCTCTTTGGAGAATCTGGAAGATCCTTCCGGACGGCTCCATGGAAAATTCCATTTTTTTGCGGGTGGCGGGATGCAGAAACGAAAGCCTGGCCGCGCAAAGACCGATCACGGCCTTTTCCGGCGTCTCGCCGGCCGCCTGGGCAAAGGACTCCCACCTGGGATTGTACTTCCGGTCTGCGTACAGAGGCATTCCGCAGGCCGCCGTCTGCACCCGGATCTGATGATGCCGCCCGGTAAGCAGCCGGATCTCCGCAAGGAGAAACGCCCCGGACCGGCTTTCCTTTACCTTCCGGCACAGAAGCTCCGCCCGCTTTCCTCCCCTGGTTCCCTCCGGGACCGCCTGGGAGGTGTTCGTCCTGGCGTCCTTTCGGAGAACGTGGGTCAGCCGCAAAAATCCGTCGCCGGAAAAATCCGGAAGCTTTGCTTTCTCCTGCACGCAGCAGACTGCCAGATACGTTTTTTCCATCTGGTTCTCCCGGATCTGACGGCTTAAACCTTCTGCGGACCTTTTCGTCTTTCCGAAAACCAGAATCCCTTCCACCGGCTGATCCAGACGGTGGATCACATACAACTCCTGCCCTTCTCCCTTCTGAGAGAGATAGGTCTTCAGAGCGCTCTCCAGGTCCTGGACGCCGATGTGGCTGCTCTGTACCGGAAAGCCCGCCGGTTTGCGGCAGACCAGAAGCTGGCTGTCCTCATATAAAATCCAATCCTGTTCCATGTGTCTTTCGCGCCTTCCTTTTTCCTACTCGAAGCCGGGGCATCCTTTCAAAAGCTTCTTGGTTAAATGTTCGTTAAAGAAGTGGATAAAAGGGCCGAACCCGAAGGCCGCCACCAAGGTTCCCAACCCGACCAGTCCTCCGGCCAGGAAACACACCAGGGCGCAGGTGCCGTCCGTCAGCATTCTGCACCAGAAATAGGGGATCTTAGGAAACCGTTTGGCCAGGATCAGGGAAAGGCTGTCATAGGGCGCGACTCCCGCGTCCGGAACCTGGTACATGGAAAGACCGAGGCTTCCCACAATCACCCCAAGAAGAACCACAAGGAGCTGCTGCCAGAGTATCTGGGGCGCCTGAAAAAACTTCAGCCACAGCTCATAGAAGAAGGTGACTACATAGCCAAGGAGAAACGTATTCACAATCGTTCCGATCCCCACAAAGTGGCGTCCTGCCAGAAGCTCAATCACAAACAGGCAGAGACTGAACACCACAAAAAAATGCTCGTATGGAACGCGCACGCAGTCCGAAAGCGCCATAACCATCCCGTTGTACGCGTCGTTTCCCAGTCCGGCCAGCTTAAAAATGCTCACGCCCATTCCCAAGAAAACATTTCCCAGAATCATAATCAGAATACGCCTGCTCCCGGTTTTCTTAAAGTACTCAGCCAACATACCAAACCCTCTCTTTTTCTCTCGTTTTTTCAAACCCCGTCCCCTCAGGGACGGAACCCTTCAAAAATAAAATAATCATAGTACGGCCGGCTCTGCTCCAGCTGTCGGGGCGACCGCACCGTCCAGGCCACAGAAGGACACTTGAAAAATTTCCGGCAGATGTTCTTGGACAAAGCCTCCTTGTCCCGGATATCATAGGCGATAAAATCCGGCCTGCCCAGAAAATTCGTGAGCAGATGCCGTACCGCCATCTGTTCCGGAGAATAATTCCCCTCCTGCTTCTGGAAATTCATGGCCAGCTGTCCCCGGCGGATCTCCGGCCGGTGCTTTTTGTACCACATAAGCGCCCAGGGGTGAAACGATTCGATGCAGTATTCCCCTTTGTAATCTTTCAGAAGCGCGTCCGCCCGCTCGCAGATCCGGTTGCTGAAATTCCGGTATTTCAGTTCGATAATCAGAGGCACGCGGCCGTCCACCAGTTCCAGAGCCTCCCGGAATAACGGAATCCTCTGGTCGGTTCCGTACACGGAAAGGTTTTTCAGCTCCGCATACGTGTGGTCGCAGACTCTTCCCGGCACGCCGCAGACCCTTCTTAGATCATTGTCGTGGAAGACCACCACCTGATCGTCCTTGGTCAGCTGCAGATCCATCTCTATGCCGTATCCCGCCTGCGCAGCCTTCTCAAAAGCCCGGAGCGTATTCTCCGGAGCGTCCGTTTTATTGTCGAAAAGCCCTCTGTGGGCGTAGTATACTTCTTTCCACCGTCCCGGCCTTCTTTTGACCCTTGGCATAATCGCGAAAAGGTAAGTGCCCAGGGCGCCCAGCATCCATCCGGCTTCTTTTTTCATACGATCACCTCCGCCCCGCCATTATAACGCATTCTGAACCGCTCCGCAACGGTTTCCCCCTTCACTTATCCCTGATTTTTCTTGACTATCGGACAGAAACAGTGTACGCTTAGTAGGTTAAAAGTGTCAGAAAAGAATTTCGATCATTACGAGGTGAGAACATGCAGGAAATGAAACCAATCAAGGAAGGAAAGGTCCGGGAAATTTATGACAACGGCGACAGCCTGATTATGGTAGCCACGGACCGGATCAGCTGTTTTGACGTCATTCTCAAGAACCAGGTGACTAAGAAAGGAACCGTCCTTACCCAGATGTCCAAGTTCTGGTTTGACATGACCCAGGACATCATCCCCAATCACATGATTTCTGTGGATGTAAAAGACATGCCGGAATTTTTCCGCCAGGAAAGATTTGACGGAAACAGCATGATGTGCCGGAAGCTGAATATGCTTCCCATCGAGTGCATCGTCCGGGGCTACATAACCGGAAGCGGCTGGGCCAGCTACCAGAAGGACGGCACGGTCTGCGGCATCGCCCTTCCCCAGGGACTGAAGGAATCCGACAAGCTGCCGGAACCCATCTACACTCCCTCCACCAAGGCGGAGATCGGCGACCACGACGAAAACATCTCCTTTGAGCAGAGCATTGACCATCTGGAGAAGCATTTCCCAGGAAAAGGCCGGGAATACGCCGAAAAGCTCCGCGACTGCACCATCGCCCTTTACAAAAAATGCGCGGAATACGCCCTTTCCAGAGGCATCATCATCGCGGACACCAAGTTCGAATTCGGCCTTGACGAAAACGGAAATCTGGTGCTGGGCGACGAGATGCTCACGCCGGACAGCTCCCGCTTCTGGCCGGCGGACGGATACGAGCCGGGACACGGACAGCCCTCCTTTGACAAGCAGTTCGCCAGAGACTGGCTGAAGGCCAATCCGGGCAACGACTGGACCTTACCCCAGGATATCGTGGACAAGACCATTGAGAAATACCTTCAGGCATACAAGATGCTGACAGGAAAAGATTTATAACTGTTTTTCCGTGCAAACGAAAATCCCGATAGTAGCCGCTATCGGGATTTTCGTTTGACTATCCTTTGGATATTCCTGCTTCTCAGCTGATCTTCTCCATGTACGCCACCATGAGGTTAATGTTGGCGGATTCATACTGGTTCATCACCCGCACGTCGAACTCCTCCGCCTCCACGGTACCCTGGTACCAGGACTTGGAATCAAAGTATGCCTGCACGTCCTCCAGGACGAATTTCCTGTGGTGGCGGGCGTAGATCTCATTGATGGCCATCTGCACCTGATTCGCCGTCATCCCCGACAGGTCGGACTCGTCCAGATATTCGGTAGAGCTCTGGGGCAGGATGTAATCCCCGGAGCCGGCCGCCTCAGCCGCGATGCCGGAGGCCGGAACTCCGTTGATCAGGATGTGATCCAGCACCCAGCTCACATCGTTGCTCATGGATGTGAACTCCGCCATCACTTCTTCATTTTCATAATATCCCTGTACGTCGGTGGGCAGCGCCACATAGTAGATTCCGTCCTCTCCGTTGCCCAGGGTCTCATAGCTGGGCAGATCCAGATAATCCAGCGTCTGGGTATAGCAGAGGGTGAAAAGGCTGCCCCCGTTGGAATACCCCAGCTCCTGGGTCCAGAGGTCTCTGGAATCAATGTGGAAAAAGTTCACGGAATCCCCGCCGATGCTCATGGCGCAATTCCCGGCCCAGGAGGCCGGAAGGGTCACGCCCACCTCGGAAAACTGGATCGTAACATTTCCCTGGGAGTCCTTCCCGGTGGTATAGTCCCAGCGGTTTCCTTCCTCCGCTCCCGCGCTCAGCGCGAAGCAGGCGGCCAGACAGGCGGCGGCCGCAGCCGTTAAAATACCTCTTCCATACGTTTTCTTCATAATCCCCCATCCCTTTCTCGCTTCGGTTTTCTGTTCCGGACCTCTCTCCGGAAGTTTCGTATTTTTATTATACAATAATTCTCCCGGAAAGAAATAAATGTATTCTTAAAAAAGGGAAGGATTAAAATAAAGCTCTAATTAAAATAAACGGTATCCGTTTCCGGCGCGCCGGTAAGCTCATAGGAAAGGGCGTGGAGCACCGGCCCCTTGTCGCCGTATTCTTTGGCATACTCATACTGTACTTCCGCGGTGATCCAGATCCACTGCCTTGCTTTCAGGTCTTTCGCCATGCCGCCCCGGCAGACATAACCCACAAACCGGATGTCGTTCTCGCAGCAGGTCATGGCGTTTCTTCCCGGCACGAAAGTATCCTCATCGAAATGTCTGGACTTCATCACCTTGCCCCGGAACCGCACCTTCTTCCCGGCATACCGGCTGGGATTCTCGCTGACGTCCAGATACCACAGCCCGTAATCCATATCCTCGATCTGAATGACCTCCGCCTCCAGGTCGTAGGGGGGCTGATCCATTCCCGGATCCACCGGGTTCCCCTGGCCGTCCTCAAAGTAGATCATGGCTCTCTGGTTCAGTCCGCGAATCGTCCTCCGGTAGGAGTGAAGATCCATCTCCTGGGTACAACGGTTGAAGATCACCATCTCCGTATCCAGAAACAGGTTGCTTAGAATACTTCTCATATTGTTCAGATAAACAGGGAAGGTGCTTCCGTCCACAATGGTAATCACCTGGGCGATCTCCAGCGGCCTGGGAAGCTCCTCCTCCAAAAGCCACCTGGGATCCCACACCCCGTTCATCTCTATGAAAATCCGGCGGGGACGGTAATGCCTGGCGCACTGCTCCAGGAAATCCTTCTGAAATTCCTCCGGCCGCTCCACCGAAATCACATCAATGTTCTTGCCGGCCAGATCCTCCTCGTCGTATTCCTCGATTCCCTCTTCGCAGAGAATCAGAAGGCCCTTCTGCCCGTCGGCAAAATCCTCGCTGTCCAGCACATCCCGCAGAAAAGAGGTTTTGCCGCTTTCCAAAAATCCCGTAATCACATAAACCGGAATCTCTCTCATTCCCATATCCTCCCGCCGCCCGGCTTTTTACGCAAGGTGAAACAGCTTTGCCAGGGCTTCTTCCTTCAGTCCGGAACCAATGACGCACAGCCGTCCCGTGTAGTCCGCAGCTCCTTCCCGGATCTCATATTCTTCCGGTACAAAATCAAAGTGAAGCCATGTTCCCTGGGAATCCGGAAGCATCCCCTTGGCCCGGAGAATCACGCCGTACTCCTCGCCGCTCCCCAGGGCATGGAGAATCTCCTCCAGCTCCCCTCTGGTATACTTCCTGGGCGTCTCCTTCCCCCAGGAGGTAAACACCTCGTCCGCGTGATGATGGTGATGACTGTGGCCGTGCTCGTGGTCATGGCCGCAGCATGTATGGTCGTGGTCGTGGTGCTCGTGCTCCTCGTGGCCATGGTCGTGATGGCAGCCGTGCTCCTCATGATCGTGCCCGTGGTGGCAGTCATGCTCCTCATGGCCATGCCCGTGATGGCAGTCATGCTCCTCGTGGCCGTGAGAATGACCGCATACCGGGCACACCTCTTCTTCCGCCAGAAGCTTCTCCGCCAGAGAACCGGAGCCTTCCATGGCGTCCAGAATCTGGCGGCCGGAAAGCTCCTCCCAGGGCGTAGTGATGATGACCCCGTCCGGGTTCTTCTCCCGGATCAGCTCCACCGCTTTCATGGTCCTGTCCTGGGAAACCTTCTGGGTCCGGCTGAGAATCACCGTTCCCGCGTACTGAATCT
>CALWMW010000083.1 GCA_944382085.1 uncultured Lachnospiraceae bacterium
GGAAGAAAAGGACAGGGAACCGCCATTGCCTACGATTCAAGAAGGATGTCTCCGGAGTTTGCGGATTTTGCCGCGCTGTGTCTGGCGGCCAACGGGATCAAGGCTTATGTGTTTGAGTCCCTTCGCCCCACGCCGGAACTTTCTTTCGCAGTGCGTATGCTTGGCTGCACCGCGGGCATTAACATTACGGCCAGCCATAATCCGCCGGAATACAACGGCTATAAGGTATACTGGGAGGACGGCGCCCAGATCACCCCGCCCCATGATACGGGAATCATGGCGGAGGTGAAGAAAGTGCCCGGCTATACGGCGGCGAAGACGATGGACAAGGCCGCTGCCATCGAGGCCGGACTGTATGAAGTGATTGGAGAGAAGGTGGACGACGCTTTCATCGCGGAGCTCAAAAGCCTGGTGCTTCATCCGGAAGCCATTGCGGCGCAGAATAAGAACCTGAATATTGTCTATACCCCCCTCCATGGCACCGGCAACCTTCCGGTGAGACGCGTGCTTTCGGAGCTTGGATTTGAAAACGTGCATGTTGTGAAGGAGCAGGAGCTTCCAAACGGAGATTTCCCCACCGTCAGCTATCCGAATCCCGAAGCGGACGAGGCTTTTGACCTTGGCCTGAAGCTTGCAAAGGAGATCGACGCGGATCTGGTGCTTGCCACGGATCCGGATGCGGACCGCCTGGGCGTTCGGGTAAAAGACAGCAGGACAGGGGAGTACCACACCCTTACCGGAAATATGTCCGGATGTCTTCTGGCGGATTATGAGATCGGACAGAAGAAAGCCCTCCAGGGCCTTCCGGAAGACGGGGTTCTGATTAAGACCATTGTGACCACCAATATGGCCGACGCCATCGCCAAATATTATGGGACGGGGCTGATTGAGGTGCTCACCGGATTCAAATACATCGGACAGCAGATCCTGAAGTTCGAGCAGACCGGAAAAGGCACGTACCTCTTTGGATTTGAGGAGAGCTACGGCTGTCTGATCGGCACCCATGCCAGAGACAAAGACGCGATCGTGGCGTCTATGGCACTGGCGGAAGCCGCCGCTTTCTACAAAGCCCAGGGGAAAACCCTTTGGGACGCAATGATTGAGCTGTATGAGAGATACGGGTACTATAAGGACGATATCAAGTCCATTACCCTCAAGGGGATCGAAGGCCTGCAGAAGATTCAGGAGATTATGGATACCCTCCGGAAGAATCCGCCGGTGAAGATCGGAGACTATACGGTGACTTCAGTCAGAGACTATAAGGCCGACACCATCCGGGATACGGCGACCGGCGAGGTGAAGCCTACGGGACTGCCGTCCTCCAACGTTCTTTACTATGACCTTACGGACGACGCATGGCTTTGCGTAAGGCCTTCCGGAACGGAACCCAAGGTAAAATTCTATTATGGAATCAAGGGAACGTCCCTGGAAGACGCGGACGCGAAATCCCAGGCTCTGGGAGACCAGGTACTGGCTATGATTAACGGAATGCTGTAATGGAAGAAAAACACGGATTTGAACAATTTACAGAGATTGTGGCAAGGCTCAGGGGCAGGGACGGCTGCCCCTGGGACAAAGCCCAGACCATGGAGAGCCTGAAGCCCTGTATGATCAATGAGATGACGGAAGCCATTGGAGGAATCGACCTTTACCAAAAGACCGGCAATCCGGCGAATCTCTGCGAGGAGCTGGGGGATGTGCTGCTTCAGGTCGTGCTTCTTTCCAGGATTGCCCAGGAGGAAGGGCTGTTTACCATCGAGGATGTGATCGAAGGGATCGCTAGGAAGATGGTGCGCCGCCATCCTCACGTATTCGGCAGCCAAACCGCCTCCGGAGAAGAGGTGCCGGGACAGTGGGAAGAAATCAAGAAAGCAGAGAAGGCCGGGCGGCCTTTGGAATGGGAACAGTTAGAAAAAAAGGCGTTTTTAGAGGCCGCAGAGCAGGTAACGGAAGCTTTGCGGATATCTTCTGCAAAAATCCTTGACAAAAGCCCGGACGCATTATATAAATAATACCAGGGCTTATTTGAATAAGAAAATAGGTTCACCGGAGCAGGGGGAACCCGCCCAAAGATGAAATAAAATAGAACGAGATCCAGAGGAGGAAATGAACCATGAACAAGACAGAATTGATTGCAGCAATTGCGGAGAAGACGGAATTATCCAAGAAGGACGCTGAGAAAGCGCTGAAGGCGTTTACGGACGTTGTTGCAGAGCAGCTCAAGAGCGGCGAGAAGGTTCAGCTGGTAGGCTTCGGAACGTTTGAGACTTCCGAGAGAGCAGCCAGAGAAGGAAGAAATCCTCAGACCGGAGAGACCATGGTGATCGCGGCTTCCAAGACTCCCAAGTTTAAAGCCGGCAAAGCGCTGAAGGATTTAGTAAACGAATAAAGAGAAAAAAGAGAATCCTGGTTTTCAGGATTCTTTTTCTATCTGAAAGAAAAGGAGGCAGAAGAGATGCGTCTTGACAAATACCTGAAGGTATCCAGACTGATTAAGCGAAGAACGGTGGCCAACGAAGCCTGCGACGCCGGAAGAGTCCTGGTAAACGGGAAAGCAGCGAAGGCTTCGGTTTCCGTAAAGCCGGGGGATACCATTGAGATTCAGTTCGGAAGCAAGGCGGTTCAGGTGGAGGTGCTGTCCGTGCAGGAGACGGTAAAAAAGGAAGAAGCCCAGTCCATGTACCGGTATTTGTAAAAGAACACATAGGGGAAGCCGAGAGCGCATAGGATAATAGAAATCTATGGCTGCGGTGGATGCATGGAAGAAAAAAGAACGGGAAAAGCCCACAGCCTTTCGTGGAAAGACCGGGCGCAGGGCAGCGTTGCCGGAGTGACGGAGGTCATTTCTTTTGACGAATCGAATGTGCTTCTGGATACGGAAAAGGGAAGACTGGCGATAAAAGGAAAGAATCTGCACATCAGTCAGCTGGATCTGGAGAAGGGAGAAGTGGAGCTGACCGGGGAAGCGGACAGCTTCTGCTACCAGGGGAAAGGTCCGAAAGGAAAAGGAAATCTGCTCAAGAGGATTCTTCAGTGATGAGCAGCGTCATCCGACAGGAACTCTGGATGTTTTTGCTGTCTGTTTTTCATGGGTTTTTTCTGATGCTTCTCTATGACGTGATCCGATCCCTGCGCAGAGCGTTTTCCCACGGATTCGTGCTGCTTTCCTTGGAGGATTTTTTTTATTGGACCGCCGCCGCGTTTCTCACCTTCTGCCTGGTTTTTTCCGGGACGGACGGGAGAATCCGGGGGTACATCGGAGCCGGTATTTTCCTGGGAGCTTTTTTCTGCCGCCAGATAGCAGAGCGCATTCTTCTTTTGCTGAAGAATTTTGTCGTAAAAGAATTGAATTTGAAGGGGAAAAGGGGTAAAATGGAAGCGCAGAGAGAAAAAACAACAAAGAGAGGCAGACGGGGTAGTATAAATGAGTCAGAGAAAGAATAAGAAAAAAGCCAGCAAGAGCAACCGCAGAGGGATGCTTGCCATCGCCTTCGTGGTGTTGGTGCTTCTGATCGTGCTCCTTGTGCAGAGCCAGAAGCTGATTCGGAAGAATCAGGAATATACGGAGCGGAAAGAGACGCTGGAGCAGGAGATCAAAGACGAAGAGATCCGGGCGGATGAGATTGAAGAACTGAAGGATTACGTGGATTCCACGGAATTTATTGAGAAGATCGCCAGAGATAAGCTGGGACTGGTCTATGACGACGAGATTATCTTCAAAGCGGAAGAATAGAGAGAAGGATGGAGGAGCCCGGTCAGGCCGCGAAACGGTCTGGCCGGGCTCCAGGTTTTGACAGAAGCTGCGGAGGAAATGGAGTATAATTCCACAAAAAGCAGGGGAGGTCAAAACATGAGCGAAATATTGACGGCAATGGGACAGTTCAAACATCAGATTCTGACGGCTGTCCGGGAGAAACAAAAGGAAGAAAGGGCGCAAAGGGACCGGTGGTTCGATCTGTATCCGCTGCCGGAGCAGGAACAGATCCGGAAATACGCGGAGGCTTTTGAAAGCCTGGCCAAGCTGTTTCAGGAGCTGCCCTGTCAAAAGGAACGGCTGGGCGACCGGGAACTGGAAGAGATGTTCGGGGAGATCCGGGACAAGCTGTGCCGGGACTGCCCGGACGGAGGACGCTGCTGGGGAGAACAGTATTTCCGCACAGGCAGGATGCTCTATGAAAGGATCTGCGCGCTGGAAGAGACCGGGGAAAGCTTTGTCGAACCGGACGAGGACTGGAACGAGATGTGCAGAAAGGCGGATCGGGGAAGGGAGATCCTGCGGGAAGCTTATGAGGAAGCGAGGCAGGAGCTGCTCTGGAAGAACCGGATGCTGGAACAGAGAGCCGCCGCGGGAGAACAGATCGGGAGGACGGCGGAACTTCTTGAAAAGCTGGCGGAGCGATTTGCCCGCGCTCCCAAGCTGGAACGGATTCTGTGGAAAAAACTGCGCCGGGAATTCTGGTATCTGGGGGTTCAGATGAGCAGTCTGAGAATCTTTCCCTTTGACGGGGAGAAGAAGGAAATCTATCTGACGCTCCGCAGCCAGGGAAAAGCCTGCGTTTCAGCCAGAACCGTGGGGGAAATCCTCTCCGGCTGTCTGCAGGAGGAACTGTGTCCGGCCTGGAACTGTCAGGGAGCCGTACTGCCTCAGCCGGCCAGCTTTCATTTCGTGCCGGCTGCCAGATATCAGATGCTCTGCGGCGTGTCCAGGATTACGAAGGCAGGGGAACTGGTGTCAGGAGACAATTACGCTCTGCTGCAGAAGGAGACCGGGAAAGTGATCCTGAGCCTGGCGGACGGGATGGGATCCGGCGTGGGCGCGTGCCGGGAAAGCGAAAAGGTTATTGAACTGCTGGAGCAGTTTCTGGACGCGGGCTTTCCGCAGGAAACCGCGGTGCGCATGATCAACTCCTGCATGCTTCTTCAGAACCGGGGTCAGATGTATTCTACCATTGATTTATGTACGGTAGACCTGTATAATGCAGAATGTGACTTGACGAAATCCGGAGCGGCGGCTACCTTTCTCTGCCATGGGGAAGAGATTGAGGCCATTGCCTCCAGCGCTTATCCGCCGGGGGTGCTGCAGCAGGCGGATTATGACTGTGTACACCGGAAGCTTTCTCCGGGGGATACGGTGATTATGATAACCGACGGCGTGCTGGAAGCTTTTCCGGAAGGAGAGGGAATCGAGGCCATGAAAGAGCTGATCCGAAAAACGGCCTGCCGCAGCGCCAAGGAGTTTGCCAGGCGCCTGATGGAGCGGGCGTATCTGATGCAGGAACTGGAGGCCAGGGACGATATGACGGTACTGGTGGGAAGGAGCTGGGAAAAATAGAGGACAGACGGAATAAAATGAAAAAGGAACTGGAGAAAATTTTTCAAACCATTGAGCACTATGGGATGATTCTTCCGGGGATGCGGATTCTGGCGGGCGTGTCCGGAGGCGCGGATTCGGTCTGCCTTTCTTACGCGCTGAAGGAATACCGCCGGCGGGATCCCTTCTCTTTAAAAGCCGTTCACGTGGAGCACGGGATCCGGGGAGAAGAAAGCCTGGAGGACGCCCGCTGGGTAGAAGCGCTGTGCCGGGAATGGGAGATTCCCTGCCGCGTCGTCCGCCGGCCTGTGGAGCAGCTGGCAAAAGAGGAGAAGCTGTCTTTGGAGGAAGCGGGAAGGAAGGCGCGGTACGACGCTTTTGAAGAGGAAAGGCTGGCCTGGCAGGCGGACCGGACGGCGGTGGCCCATAACCGGAACGACCAGGCGGAGACGGTTCTCTTCCGTCTGGCCAGAGGAAGCGGACTGACGGGACTGTGCGGCATCCGTCCGGTACAGGGGAAAATCATAAGGCCGCTTCTGTTCCTGTCCAGAGAGGAAATCGAAGGGATCCTTACGGAGCGGGGAATCGGCTGGCGAACGGACCGGACGAATCAGGAGACTGCGTACACCAGGAACCGCATCCGCCTGGAGATCCTGCCGGCGCTGGAAGAACAGGTGAACGAACGGGCCTGCGAACACATCGCCTCAGCGGCCTCCCGTTTTCAGGAGGTCTGGGAGTATCTTAGGGAGCAGGCGCAAAAAGCGGAGCAGGACTGTGTGCTTCGGAAAAGGGGAAAGGGCGGGGAGGACGTGCTCCTTCGGCTCGGCGCGTTTTCCCGTCAGCCTGCGCTGATACAGAAGGAGCTTCTTCGCAGATGCCTGGAGATGGGAACGGCAGGGCTGAAAGACGTGGGCAGCGTCCATATGGAAGGGCTGCGAAAGCTGGCGGCTTCACCCTGCGGGAAACAGATGACGTTGCCGGGGGGACGCCTTGCACTCAGAGAAAAGGAGTTTCTTCGCTTTACGAACGGCATGGAAAGGGAAGAAACGGTCGACGGCGCCTGGAACGGGGAGCTGTCGCTGGCCCAGGCCGGGGAATGGAGGATCGGCGGGAAAAGGATCCGGGTAGAGTATCGGAACGGAGAAGAAATTGACCGAAGGGAAATTCTGAAAGAAAAAAAGTATACGAAATGGCTGGCATGTGATACAATAGTTCCAAATCTTTGTCTTCGCACCAGAAGGACGGGAGATTATTTCGTGGTAAATGAAGCCGGAGGCCGGAAGAAGCTGAAGGATTATCTGATTGATCAGAAGGTTCCCAGAGAAGAGCGGGACCGGATCTGGCTGGTGACCCAGGGCAGCCATGTTCTCTGGACGGTGGGATACCGGATCAGCGAGGCCGCGAAGGTGAAAGAAAATACATACCGAGTGATGAAAATACAGATTGAGGAGGTACCGACATGAGAGAAAAGGTCAGGATATTCCTGCAGGAACAGGAGATAAACGCCAGGATTGCCCAGGTCGCCAAACAGATCAGCGAGGATTACGCGGATCGGGAGGTTCATCTGATTTGTGTGCTGAAAGGCAGCGTTTTTTTTATGTGTGAGCTTGCCAAACGGATTACGGTGCCGGTGACCATGGATTTTATGTCCGTGAGCAGTTACGGAAGCGATACAAAATCCAGCGGCGTGGTGAAGATTGTGAAAGACCTGGACGAACCTCTGGACGGGAAAGACGTGCTGATCGTGGAGGATATTGTGGATTCCGGGCGGACGCTCAGCTATCTTATCGATATTCTTGGCAAGAGAAATCCCAGAAGCCTGAAGCTCTGCACCCTTCTTGACAAGCCGGACCGTCGGGTGACTTCTGTCCAGGTGGATTACACCTGTTTTGATATCCCGGACGAATTCGTGGTGGGCTACGGCCTGGATTACGCTCAAAAATATCGGAATCTTCCTTTTGTAGGCATAGTAGAATTCGTAGGGGAATAAGAGACGGGCAGAGGACTGCGCGCGGACGGAAAGGAGATTCAAAGTTGAACAGAAACGCCAAAGGACTTGGTTTTTATCTGGTAATCGGTGTGATTATCCTCCTGCTTCTGATGACGTTCAGGGGCGGACTGGAGGCAAGCCAGACCTGGAACCAGAAGGAATACGAGGAAGCCCTGGAGAACGGTGAAGTCGCCAGGGTGGACATTACGCCCAATCAGGAGGTACCTACGGGAATTCTGCGGGTGGTTCTCACAGACGGAGCGGTGAAATACGTAAACTCCGCGGATGTGAAGGAAGAGCAGAACCGGCTTATGGAATATCCCGCGATCGAAACCAACATGGAGAGCGTGAGAAGGGATAACATTTTCCTGACTACGTTTTTGCCCACGCTGGTGGTAGGGGCCGTGGTGGTCGTGATTTTTATGATGATGAACCGTCAGGCCGGGGGCAGCAACGCCAAGATGATGAATTTCGGAAAAAGCAGGGCCAGGATGATCACTCCGGACGCCAAGCGCGTGACGTTTAAGGACGTGGCGGGGCTTCAGGAGGAGAAAGAAGAACTGGAGGAGATTGTAGACTTTCTGAAGGACCCGCAGAAATTTATCCAGGTGGGCGCGAGAATCCCCAAGGGCGTGATCCTGGTGGGACCTCCCGGAACCGGAAAAACCCTGCTGGCCAAGGCGATTGCCGGAGAAGCCGGCGTTCCTTTTTTCAGTATTTCGGGTTCTGATTTTGTAGAGATGTTTGTGGGCGTGGGCGCTTCCAGAGTCCGGGATTTATTTGAGGAAGCCAAGAAGCATCAGCCCTGTATTGTGTTTATCGACGAGATCGACGCGGTGGCCAGGAGAAGAGGCACCGGCATGGGAGGCGGACACGACGAGCGGGAGCAGACGCTGAACCAGCTGCTGGTGGAGATGGACGGCTTCGGCGTAAACGAAGGCATCATTGTTATGGCTGCCACCAACCGGGTGGATATCCTGGATCCCGCGATTTTAAGGCCGGGACGCTTTGACCGCTCGGTGGCGGTGGGACGTCCGGATGTGAAGGGCCGGGAGGAGATCCTGAAGGTGCACTCCAAAGGGAAGCCTCTGGGAGACGACGTCGACCTGGCGGAAGTGGCCAGAACTACGGCGGGCTTTACGGGAGCCGACCTGGAAAATCTGATGAACGAAGCCGCTATTTACGCGGCCAAGGATCAGAGGGCTTATGTAAAGCAGGAGGATATCAACCGCGCCTTTGTAAAAGTAGGAATCGGCGCGGAGAAGAAGAGCCGTGTGATCTCCGAGAAGGAAAAACGGATTACGGCGTATCACGAGTCCGGCCACGCGATTCTGTTCCATCTGCTTCCGGATGTGGGGCCGGTGCACACGATATCCATTATTCCCACGGGGCGGGGAGCCGCGGGCTATACCATGCCGCTTCCGGAAAAAGACGAGATGTTTCAGACGAAAGGCCAGATGCTTCAGAACATCGTGGTAAGTCTGGGCGGAAGAGTGGCGGAGGAGCTGGTGATAGGGGACGTGACCACCGGCGCTTCCCAGGATATCAAGCAGGCCACTTCCATTGCCAGGGCCATGGTGACCAAATTCGGCATGTCGGAAAAGGTGGGCCTGATCAATTACGACGCGGAGGGCGACGAGGTCTTTATCGGAAGAGACCTGGCTCATACCAGGGCTTACGGCGAGCAGATCGCGTCGGTCATTGACCAGGAAGTAAAAAATATTATCGACGGCGCGTATCAGGAAGCAAGGCGCCTTCTGAAAGAGAAGGAAAGCGTTCTTCACGCCTGCGCCGCCCTTCTGATAGAGAAAGAAAAGATCGGACGGGAGGAGTTTGAAGCTCTTTTCTCATAAACCCTTCACAATTAGAGGAAATGACGGGGGAGAAACGCGGCGTCAAAAAAAGGAAATGTCAATATGCACAAAAAAATAATCGCAATTTTGTGAAGTTTATGCACACTTATTTTAACGCAGATGCTATAATAAAACACGTAAAACCCCCCAATACATTATATAGTTTTTGCTACACCCCATTAGAAGAAATACCTTCTCCAAAACAGCCGGCTGCTTGCAGTCGGCTGTTTTCGTGTACGAAGCGTTTTGGGATACCGGAGGGAGTTTTGAGAACTGGTTGTATTTAAAGGGAAAGTAGTATAGAATAAAAGCAAAGTCAGCGGAGGTAGGTATGGAACAGAATTTTAAATATTTAATACAGACACAGAGATACATTGCTTTTATGCGTCCCGTTCTGAATACGCGGGCTCTTTTTTCCGACGAGACCTCAAATTATGTCTGTCCCATGGAGCCCAAACCCGGAGAAAACATAAAGATCCGGTTCCGGACCGCCAAGGACAATGTAGATTACGTTTTTTTCATCAGCGGAGCCGTAAAGAACCTGATGCAGCTGGAAAAAAGCGACGGAGAATTTGATTACTATGTGACGGAGATTACGGCGGGAGAGAAGCCGGTCTACTACTATTTTGAGGTGCAGACCGGAAAGATGCGCCTGTTTTACAACAAATCCGGGGTTTCCCAGGATCTGCAGGAGAGCAACGCCTTCTGCGTGGTTCCCGGCTTTTCCACCCCGGACTGGGCCAAAGGCGCCGTGATGTACCAGATTTTTACCGAGAGGTTCTGCAATGGAGATCCCTCCAATGATGTGGAAGACCGGGAGTATATCTATATCGGGGAAGGCACCACGCGGGTGAGGGACTGGTATAAGCTTCCGGCCTATATGGGCGTGCGGGAATTTTACGGGGGAGACCTTCAGGGCGTTCTGGATAAGCTGGACTATCTTCAGGATCTGGGCGTAGAGGTGATTTTCTTCAATCCCCTGTTTGTCTCCCCCTCCAATCACAAATATGACATCCAGGACTATGATTATATCGATCCTCATTTTGGAAAAATTGTTTATGAGGAGGGTCAGACTCTTGCGGACTGGGATCATGACAACCGCCACGCCTCCAAGTATATTACCAGGGTGACGGACCGCAGAAATCTGGAGGCCAGCAACGAGTTGTTCATAAAGCTGGTGGAAGAGCTGCACCGGCGGGGGATGAAAGTGATCCTGGACGGGGTGCTGAACCACTGCGGTTCTTTTAACAAGTGGATGGACCGGGAGCAGATCTATGAGCGTCAGTCCAGCTATGAGAAGGGCGCGTATATTTCCGCCGACAGCCCCTACCGGAGCTTTTTCAAATTTTACAACGAACACGAATGGCCTTACAACGGCTTTTATGAAGGCTGGTGGGGGCACGACACCCTTCCCAAGCTGAATTATGAGGATTCCTCAAAGCTGGAAGAGTACATTCTCAAAATCGCCGCGAAGTGGGTATCCCCGCCGTTCAACGCTGATGGATGGCGGCTGGACGTGGCGGCAGATCTTGGCTTTTCCAGCGAGTACAATCATATTTTCTGGAAAAAATTCCGGAAAACCGTAAAAGAGGCCAATCCCAACGCGGTTATCCTGGCGGAGCACTACGGGGACGCCGCTCCATGGCTTCACGGGGACGAATGGGATACGGTTATGAACTATGACGCGTTTATGGAGCCTCTGACCTGGTTCTTTACTGGAATGGAAAAGCACAGCGATGATTTTCAGCCGGGACTTCTTGGCAACGCGGAGAGCTTTATCGGAGCGATTCGGTACCATATGGGAAGCTTTCTGGCTCCGTCGCTCCAGACGGCGATGAACGAGCTTTCCAATCACGACCATTCCCGCTTCCTTACCCGAACCAACCACAAGGTGGGACGGGTTGATTCTCTTGGCCATGCGGCGGCCTCAGAAGGAGTGGAGCCGGCCGTGATGCGGGAGGCTGTGATCATGCAGATGACCTGGCCGGGAGCCCCCACTGTTTACTACGGGGACGAGGTGGGCGTCTGCGGCTTTACGGATCCCGACAACCGGCGGACGTATCCCTGGGGCCGGGAGGATCAGGCCATGCTGGCTTTTCACCGGGCGGCGATCCGTATGCACAAAGAGCATCCGGTGCTGACGCACGGTTCTCTGCGGTTTCTTCATGCGGACTACAACTGTCTTGCCTACGGGCGCTTCAGTGAAGAGGACCAGGTGGTTGTAGCGTTTAACAACAATGATCACGAAAAAGAAATGCATTTTACCGTCTGGGAAACCGGAGTGGAAAAACGCGGCTACATGAAGAAGATCTTTTATTCTGACAGGAACGGGTTTTCCCAGGACGAGGAGATCCTTCCGGTGGACGCAGGGGAAGTGCATCTTTCCATGGGAGCCTTTGCCGGGATTGTTCTTGTGAATATTAAGAAAAACGCAATAGAGTCTTAACCGGTGTTTCCTTCCTTTTTTTCCGAGGACAGAGTATTCTGGAAAGAGAGCCTGTCCGGGACAGGAAGAAGGAAGAGACAAAGGAGTTGCGATACACATGAAAAAAAGCACAGGAATTATTTTAACTCTGGTGGTGCTTCTGATGATGGCCGCCGGAGGCATTTACATCGGGATCGGAATGCACTACGTGGACCATTTCTTCGAGGGAACCTATATCAACGGGCTGGATGTCTCGGATCTGACGGTGGAAGAGGCGGAAGGCATGATTGCCAGAGAAGTGGAGGATTACCAGATCACGCTGCTGACGAAAGAGGGGACGAAGGAGACGATTTCCGGAAGCGACCTGGGATACCGGTATGTGCCGGGAGAAGAGACGGAAGAATATATGGAGAGGCAGAACTTCTTTGCCTGGCTTCCCGCCCTCTTTCAGGGGGACACGGAGTATTCCATGCAGACTTCTTTCACCTATGACAAGGCGCTTCTGGAACAGGCTGTGGACCGGCTGGCCTGCATCAGCGGAGAACAGGTGACGGCTCCCCAGGACGCCTATCTCACCAGACAGGAAGACGGGACGTACGTGATTGTTCCGGAGGTGGAAGGAAACCAGCTGAACCGGGATAAGGTAGTGGAGGTGCTGGAAGGAGCCGTGGATCAGAATCAGGAGACGGTGAACCTTGCAGAATCCCAGTGCTATCTGACTCCTTCGGTGTACGCGGACGACGGGGCGCTGCGGGCGGAAGCCGCGGTGATGAACCAGTACTCTAACCTTACGGTTACGTATCAGATGGGAGGAGGGGTCACGGTTACCCTGGACAAGGAGACGACTTCCAGCTGGCTTTCGCTGGATGAGAACCAGCAGCCGGTTTTTGACCGGGAGGCTGTGGCGGCCTGGGTGAATCAGCTGGCGGACAGCTACGACACCATTGGGACGGAGGAACCCTTTGTGACTTCCAATGGGGAAACGGTGTATGTGCAGGCGGTTACTTACGGCTGGCAGATGGATCGGGAAGCGGAGACGGAAGCGCTTTACCAGCTTCTCCTGGCAGGGGAGTCCGCGGAGCGTTCCCCGGTTTATCTGGAAGGAGCGGCCGCGAGAGGGGAAAATGACATTGGCGATACGTATGTAGAGATTGATTATACGAACCAGAGGATGTGGTACTACAAAAACGGCAGCCTTCTGGTGGAGACCGCGGTAGTGACCGGAAATACCAGCGCGGGCATGGGATCTCCGGAAGGGATTTTCTGCATTGTGGACAAGGATGAGGATACGATTCTCACCGGAGAGGATTATAAGACGCCGGTAAACTACTGGATGCCCTTCTACGGCGGCGTGGGGATTCATGACGCGGATTCCTGGCGAAGCGTATACGGAGGGACGATCTACCAGTACGGCGGTTCCCACGGCTGCATCAACACGCCCACCGCTCAGGCCGCGCAGATTTTTGAAGCCATCGAGATCGGGACGCCGGTGGTCTGCTATAGCTCTGGAATCAACTACGGATATGGGGAGTACTCCATTTACGGAGGCGGCGGACAGGTTCAGACAGAAGCGCCTCAGATTCAGACGGAGTCTACCCAGACCCAGACGGAAGGGCAGACGCCCCAGAGCGGAGCCGGACAGGGCGAGATCGTGATCCTGGACGGAGGCGGACAGAGCAGTACGGAAAGCCAGACTTCCCAGGGGCAGACTTCCATGGGAGAAGACGGCCAGGTATTTATCATCGAATAATGGAAAGAAGAAAACGGGAAAGGGAAAAGAATATGAAACAGATGACGCTGGAGCGCATGGCTCAGGCATGCGGAGGAGTTTACCGGGGACGTCCCCAGGATCGGGACAGAGAAATTACAGAAATCACCACAGACAGCCGGAAAGCGAAGCCGGGATGCCTGTTCGCCGCCATCAAGGGAGAGCGGGCGGACGGACATGATTTTATCCCGTCTGTGTTTGAGAAGGGCGCGCTCTGCGTTCTCTCCGAACATGAGCTTCCTGGAGCGGCCGGAAATTATATCCAGGTGGATTCCACGCTGGAGGCGCTGAAGGCGCTGGCGGAGTATTATCTGCGCCAGCTTCAGATTCCGGTGGTGGGAATCACCGGAAGCGTGGGTAAGACCAGCACCAAAGAGATGGTGTGGGCGGTGCTGTCCCAGAAATACAGAACTTTAAAGACGCTGGGCAATTTCAACAATGAGCTTGGGCTGCCCCTGACGGTGTTCCGCCTCAGGGAAGAGGATGAGATCGCCGTGCTGGAAATGGGGATCAGCAATTTCGGGGAGATGCACCGGCTGGCCAAAATCGCCCGGCCGGATACATGCATCATCACGAATATCGGCGACTGCCATCTGGAGTTTCTGGGAGACCGGGACGGGGTTCTGAAAGCGAAGTCCGAGATCTTTGATTTCCTTCCGGAAGACGGCCATGTGATTCTGAACGGAGACGACGACCGGCTTTCCACAATCCGGGAAGTCAGGGGAATCCGCCCGGTATTCTTCGGCCTTGATTCCGAGAATGAAGTCTACGCGGACCGGATCCGCAAGGAGGGGCTTTCCGGAATCTCCTGCCGGATCCATGGCCCAGGCGTTTCTTTTGACGTGAAGATTCCCATTCCGGGACTCCACATGGTTTACAACGCCCTGGCCGGAACGGCCGCGGGACTGGCCTACGGCCTGACAACGGAGGAGATCCGAAAAGGCATTGAAAGCCTGCAGCCGGTAAGCGGACGCTTCCATATTATCGAGACGGAACATTATACGATTATTGACGACTGCTACAATGCGAACCCCATATCCATGAAAGCGTCCCTGGAGGTGCTTCAGGACGGACTGGAGCGGAAGGTGGCGGTTCTTGGAGATATGGGAGAACTGGGAGAGGAAGAAGAAGAACTCCACCGTCAGGTGGGAGAGTATGCCGGTACGCTGGATCTGGATCTTTGCGTCTGCACCGGGCCGCTTTGCGCCTGTCTGGCAGAAGGAATCCGCAACGCGAATCCTTCCATGGAAGTGGTGTGCTTCCCGTCCCTGCAGGAGCTTCTGAAGCATCTGCCGGGACTTCTGCAGGAGAAGGACACGGTGCTGGTAAAGGCTTCCCATTTTATGCATTTTGAGAAAGTGGTGGAGAAATTAACATGTTTATCATAGCAGGACTGGGAAATCCGGGTTCCCGGTATGAGCATACCCGGCACAACGCCGGCTTTGAGGCTCTTGACCGCCTCAGCGACCGCTACCGGATTCCCGTAAATACCAAAAAGTTTCAGGCTCTGTGCGGAACGGGAGCCATAGAAGGGCAGAAGGCGCTTCTGCTGAAACCGCAGACGTATATGAATCTCAGCGGAGAGAGCATCCGGGCCGCCTGTGATTTTTACAAGGTGGATCCGGAAGAAGGTCTCATCGTTCTTTACGACGACATCAGCCTGCCTCCCGGACAGCTGCGAATCCGGGAAAAAGGAAGCGCGGGAGGACATAATGGAATCAAAAGCATCATTGCTCATTTGGGCACGCAGAACTTTGCCCGGATCAAGATCGGAGTGGGGGAGAAGCCTTCCGGATTCGACCTTGCGGATTATGTCCTGAGCCGTTTCGACAAAGAAGCCTGGGAACAGATGGAGCCGGCTTTTGGCCGGGCGGCGGAGGCGGCGGTCCGGCTTTTGTATGAAGACCCGGAACGGGTTATGAATGAATTTAACACAAAGACCAAGACAGCTTCCTGAAAGGAAACACGCTACATGAAAGCATTTGTTGCCCCCATGCATGAGCTGGGAGAATTTGAAGAGATACGGGAAAAGCTGGCAAAGGACAAAGGCATGCTTCAGGTGACGGGATGCATCGACGCCCAGAAGCCGCATTTTATATACTGCGCCGGAGAGCAGTTCCCGTATCGGCTGATTGTGACCTACAGCGATCTTCGAGCAAAAGAATTATATGAGAATTATTCTTTCTTTGACCGGAATGTAATGTACTTTCCGGCCAAAGATTTAATTTTTTTCAGGCAGATATACACAGCAATCTTCTGGAGCAGCAGAGAGTCCAGGTACTGAAAGCCCTGAACGAAGGGAAGGGCGTTACCGTAGTGACTACGGCTGCCGCCTGTATGAATGTTCTGGTTCCCTTTTCCAGATGGAAGGAACAGATTATCCAGGTGGAACCAGGAGGCGTCCTGGACCTGGAGAAGATGAAACGGGATCTGGTGCGTATGGGGTATGAACGCGTCGGCCAGGCGGAGGCGCCGGGCCAGTTCGCCCTGCGCGGAGGGATCCTGGATCTGTTTCCCTTAACCGAGGAGAATCCGGTGCGGATCGAGCTTTGGGGCGATGAGGTGGATTCCATCCGCAGCTTTGATCCGGAGAGCCAGCGCTCCATAGAAAATCTGGAGTCGGTCTGCCTGTATCCGGCAGCCGAACTTCTTCCGGATAAAAAAGACCGGGAGAAGGCCATGACCCGGATAAAAAAAGAGGCAAAGGCGGCGGAGGAACTTTTTAAAAAAGAAGGGCGGAGGGAAGAATGGTCCAGAATCCGCAGCCTCTGTCAGGATCTGCAGGATGACCTGGAGGAATTTTCCCTTCCGCTGTCTGCGGAAGGACTGATTGACTACTTTACCGACAAGAAAGAAAGCTTTCTGGACTATTTTCCGGAAAACGATACGGTTCTGTTTCTGGATGAGCCCAACCGTCTGCTAGAATCCGGACAGGCGGTAGAGCTGGAATTCAGGGAAAGCATGGAGCACCGCCTGGAAAAAGGATATGTGCTGCCCGGACAGACGAAGCTTTTGTTTTCCATCCAGGAGACGGTTGCCGCCCTGGGACGGAGAAGGGCCGTGGGTCTTTGCA
>CALWMW010000084.1 GCA_944382085.1 uncultured Lachnospiraceae bacterium
ATAACGGTTACTCCTTTCGGAGCGTTCCGCACAGACCTCCCTGGGTACCACACGTTTCTTTCCCTCCATCCACCTGCCGCATTTACTGCACATGATTCCGTGTAGCTATCGGGCTTCATCTTGTATAGCAGACTTACCCTCATGCACAGCCTTATATGCGGTTTCTATTCGTCAGACCAGAGGTTTGCCCGTGGGCTAGTAGGTTCCCCACATCCGGCTTCCTTCGGATTCCACCTCACGATGGACACCCTTGCCTTCGGCTATATCCTTCCCACTACCGGGTGGATTCGGGACTTGCACCCGTTAGAAACGTGCGCCGCCAGGCGCACTATCACAAAAGCCGGCAGGTTTTCCTGTCGGCTTTTATTTTGTCACGCAGGCAAGGAGCGTCTTTAAGACTCCCGCCAGAAGCATGACCCAGATGGGATCCATCTTCCCTTTCCGCAGAAGCGCCAGGCAGATCACGAAAATAGCCGCCAGGCTCCAGTCCGTATTGGAAAGAAGGATCTCGCCGCCTCCCCAGAATGCCGTCACCAGAATGGAAAGTCCGGCGGAGGCGATCATAGCCACGACGGCCGGGCGCAGGGATTCCAGCACCCCCTGAAGCACCGCCATGTTCCGGTATCTCAGATACAACCTGGCAATCAGCGTCACGATCACGCAGGAGGGGAGGACGCAGCCGCAGGTGGCAGCCAGCGCGCCGGGAAGCCCGCCGATGCGGATTCCCACAAAGGTCGCGGAATTAATGGCAATCGGTCCCGGCGTCATCTGAGAAATGGTAATCAGATCCGTAAATTCCTCCATCGTCAGCCAGCCGTAGCGGGTCACCACCTGCCCCTGGATCAGAGGCATGGCGGCGTATCCGCCTCCAAAGCTGAACAGTCCGATCTGAAGAAAGCTTAAAAACAGCTGCAGATAGATCATAGCCGTTTCCTCCTTGCCGCCAGGGTGCGAAGGACGCCCAGCAGCCCGCAGACAAGGATCACGTAGACCACATTCACCTGGAAAAACCAGGCCGCCCCGAAGGCGCCCGCCAGGATCAGAAGGGAGAAGAGATCTTTGCTCTTCGCCACCCCGCTTCCCATCTCCCAGACCACCGAAGCGATCACGGCTCCGACTCCCGCCTGCATCCCTTCCAGCATCTGACTGATGATAAAATTGCTGCGAAACGCGGAATAGAAGACGGAGATCAGAGAGAGGATGACAAAGGGCGGAATCACCGTGGCCACAATGGCGACCAGGGCTCCTGCCATGCCGGCCAGCTTGTACCCCACCACAATGGCGCCGTTCACCGCGATGGCTCCGGGCGCGGACTGGGCGATGGCCGTAAGATCCAGCATCTCGTTCTCCTCAATCCAGTGATATTCGTCCACAAACTTCTTTTTCATCAGCGTTACGATCACGTATCCGCCTCCGAAGGTAAACGCGCTCAGGTATAACGTGGAAAGAAACAGCTTTCCCAACACTTCTTTTCTGATGTTCATTCAGCCTTTTAATCCTCTCGCCTGTCGGTCCATATCCTCCACCACGATATCATAGATCTCTCCCAGAGACGCGCAGTACTCCAGGACCTTCCAGGGTTCGTTGGTGTGGAAATGAATCTTAATCAGCTCCTCGTCTCCCACTGCCAGCAGGCAGTCTCCTTTGAAATTCTCCGTAAAATAATCGCTGATCACGTCCTCATCCAGGTCTGTGCCTTCAATGAGAAGCTGCGTGTCGTACCGAAACTCCAGCATGCCGGTTCCTCCTTCTGTTTTGCGTTTTTCCCAATTATAGCTCATCCTTCCCGGTATGTCAAAGCGGCATTGAGATCGCTCCCAATGCCGCCCGTTTCGTTTCTGTCTCGTTTTTTAGTTTGCCCGGATTTCCTGCCGCATAAAGCCGATGTAGGAAAGTCCGAAGGTAATCAGCATCATCGCCGCCAGACCTACCAGATGGGGCCATACCAGCAGCAGGCTCTGCCCGAAGCTCAGATAGCCGGAGATCGCGCCCACCAGCTGATCCATGGTCACCGCGTTGATGGCGCGCACCGTGGGGTTCATAATCGTGGACACCGCTTCGCTGTAGAGATAATAGGGAGAAATCCGGTTCATCCCAATCTCCAGCGTGTAATTCCCCATGGAATTGACCAGGGCCTCATAGTCGTTGGTCATAGGGTACACCGCGTTGGCCACAATGCTGGCCACCAGACTCATGAAGATCGCGAAGAAGATCCACACGGCGATGGACGCCAGGGCCGAAGTGGCCGTATGCCTGCACAGCACCGAAAAGAGGATGGACAGCGCCAGCCAGAAGGAGATGTACACGACGGTAAAAAAGAGAAATACAAAAATCCGCATCACTTCTTCTGTCTCCGGCACCAGTCCCGTGGCGTACATGCCGATGGCTCCGATGGCGATTCCCATGGAGAATACCATCATAGCAATGACCGCCGTTCCGGCCAGAAATTTCCCGATAATAATGGAATCCCGGTAAATCGGCTGGGCTACCAGCCGGTTCAGGGTTCCGCCGCTGCGCTCGCTGTTGATGGCGTCAAAGCCAAGGGCAAGCCCCACGATGGGCCCCAGGAGCGCGATAAAGGAGGTGAAGGAGGGAATGGAGCTTCCCCCTGAGGTATACAGTTTCAGGAAGATAAAATTACTGTCGCTCTCCAACGCCTCCGAAAGACCTGAGATGGAGCCGTACAGACTGGCAAAGCTGGTCACTACAATCAAAAAAACAATGATCAGGAACCGTCTGCTGTGCAGATGGTCTCCCAGCTCTTTGCAAAACAGCGCATGGCGGCCCGTGGCAGATCTAGGCTTTTGCTTTTGAAGGCTTCCGGAATCTGAAGCCCTTCTTTTTTTCTTTGCCAAACTGATTTCTTTCATCACTCTGTCCCGCCTTTTCAAAATAACGTCTGTAAATTTCATCCAGATCTCCGCCCCGCTGATGGAGATGAAGGATCGTGTATCCACTCTCGCCCAGGAACCTGGACAGCTCCGCCCGGATATCCTTTCGGGAGTGGATCAAAAGCAGATCTCCCTGCTTTTCTATGCTTTCAATGCCCTGCTGGGACTGGAGCATTCCCAGCAGCCTGTCGTCGCAGGGCGCCGCTCCCAGCTCCAGTTCAAAATGTCCGTCCTTGCGGATGTGGTCTTCCAGTTCCTTGAGGTTTCCGCAGGCAATCAGCTTTCCCTCCACGAAAATTCCTACCCGGTCGCAGATCTGCTGGATCTGGTGCAGCTGGTGGGAGGAAATCAAAAGCGTACGCCCGTCCTCCTGGGAGAGTTCCCGCATCAGGTTCAAAAGCTCCCGCATTCCTTCCGGGTCGATGCCCAGCGTCGGCTCATCCATAATGATCACTTCCGGATCCTTTATCAGGACGTCCGCGATGCCCAGCCTCTGCCGCATTCCTTTGGAATAGGTAGACGCTTTCTGGTCTGCCGCCTCTGTCATCCCAACCCGTTCCAGGAGGGAATCAATTCTTTTTTCCAGTTCTTCTCCTCCACGCCCGTTGAGCCGGCCGGTGAACCTAAGATTCTGTCTCCCCGTCATATCCCCGTAGAAGCCTACGTTATCCGGAAGATAACCCACGACGGATTTTACGGCCAGGGGATCCTTGGTGCAGTCCTTCCCGTTGATGGAGGCCCTGCCCGCGCTTGGCTCGGTCAATCCCAGGAGCATCAGAATCGTAGTCGTCTTCCCGGCCCCGTTGGGTCCCAGCAGTCCGAAGGCTTCCCCTTTTCTCAGGGTGAGGTTCAGGTCGTTCACCGCTATTTTGGACCCATAGCGCTTGGTCAGATGCTCGGTGACAATTACCGCCTCATTCTTCTGTACCATAGTTACCGTCTCCCATACTTCTTAAAGATAAATGCCAGGGCCAGTACCAGAACCACAACGATGCACACCGCTACCACGCCCCAGGTGGTGGACGTCTGGACAGAGACTCTGAACTCCGCCGTATCCGATACTTCATCGTTGCTGAGGGTAATCGTAGTCACATAATCTCCTGTGATCGCGTCCTGGTTCGGCGTAATATAGGCTGTGATCTCCTTGGTCGCTCCGGCTTCCAGCGTATCGATGGTAGACTCGTCAAAGCGAACTTCCCAGTCTGTGGGCGCGGAGGACGTAAGGTTCAGGTTCGTCAGATCCACGTTTCCGGTGTTGGTGATGCTGAGGGTCAGCGCTTTTTCCCGGTTGGCCTGAGCGTCCAGGCTGAGATTTCCGGTGGGCGTGGAGAGATCTACGCCGTAAGTTCCCGTAATCGTCACCTGAAGGTCCGCGCTCAGAGAATCCTCTGCCGAGGTGGCGGAACAGGGAATGGTATAATCTCCGGTCTCGACTCCCTGAGGCGGAGTCACGGTCACGGTCACGCCCTGGCTGGAGCCGGCTTCCACACTGAGGCTCGCCACATTCGTGGATTCTCCGGAAGGCGTAAAGGTTGCCTGCCATCCGGAAGGCGTCTCAGCGGAAAGGCTGTAAGACTGTTCGGTGCTCTTGTTGTTCACCAGCGTCATCTCAAAGGTGAAGGTGGTGCCGGTGGCTCCCTGCTGCTCCGGATATTCGGAGGTGAAGCTGCTCTGTCCTACCTCTACCTGACCGACTTCCACTTCCAGGCTGAGGGCGGACTGCACGCCGTCTCCCGCGTCGGCGCCAAGCTCAATGGCGTACTCGCCCTCCTCCGCCGTTTCCGGAATGGTCAGGCTGAAGGATGCCAGCGCGCTGTCCGTCAGCGCGGATTCCCCGTCGATATGTACCTTGCTGATCTGGCTGTCTCCGCCCTGGAAGTAGCCCTCCCAGCCTTCGGGAATCGATTCCACGGAAAGGGCGGCGTCATAGGCTTCCCCGTCCAGGCTGGCAAAATCCAGGTCAAAGGATACGGTCTCTCCCGCCAGAGCCGTAATGCCCGGATAGGCCGTACTCATGAGGATCCCCTCCCCCGCGGCTTCCGTTCTCACAAGCACCTCTTCTGATTCTTCCTCTGCAGCCAGCGCGGAAGCAGACAGTACAGACGCAGCCAGGAAAGAAGCGGCCATCAGTCCCATGCCAGTCCTTCTTCCCAGTTTCTTCACACGTTTCATATCCATGTACTCCTTTCTCGACCGCCTGTTTTCTCTTCTCCGAAGCTCCTGCTTTGCGCTTCGGGCCGCGTTTCGCGGCCTGTCTTGGCGGTTCCTTGCTCTACTGGAATACTTTAGAAAATATTTGTGTTTCTCTATTGAAAATCTTATGATTTTCTTATGAAAGTTCTGTGAAAATCCTGTGTCCTTGGATCCGGGGTCCACGGACGCAAAAAAACCGGAGAAGACAGACGTTTCTATCCTCTCCGGCAATCTACAGAACCGCTTTATTCCTCTTCGTTGAGATCCGCCGCGAAATCGTCCAGCGCGGATGTGTTCACGGTATAGCTGGGAAGCTCCGCATTGGGATCCGGGGCGTTCACCGCGTAGTAAACGGAAGCTCCGATCCAGGCTACGAAAGCCAGCGCCACTACGGACAGTCCGGCCTTCACCGCCATCCACTCTCTCTTCTGCTTCTTCATAATCTTCTCGCGGTTGCGCTTCTCTTCTTTATAACGGTCAACTTTTTCCTGACTCATCCCTTGTCACTCCTTTTTCCAAATACTCACGGCCGTTCCCCTCTTTCCCGCAGACCCTTCGGTTCTGTCTGGGGAACCCACATGCTATTTAGTATACACGAATTCAGGAATTATTCAAGGCTTTTCTTCAGATCACCACTACGACGCCGCCGTCGTTGGCATACATGGTGGTAATCCCGGCGGAATCCAGAAGAATGACGTCCTTCACCGGAATCCGCTCCAGAATCGCGTCCCGCACCATCTTCGCCCGGTCCGGGCAGTTGCAGTGAGACAGGGCCAGCACTTTCTCTTCCGGATTCTCCACATCCTCCGCCAGATAGTTTACCAGCTTCACCAGAGCCTTGTTGATGCCTCTGGCCTGATCCAGCTGCACGATGGTCCCTTCCGGAGTGGCTTTCATCACCGGCTTGATCTTCAGCGCGGAGGCTACGAAGGCCTTGAGGTTGCTGAGTCTTCCGTTCTTTCTCAGGGTTTCCAGATTTTCCAGTACAAAATAGGTGTTCTGTCCGTCGATGTAGGACTCTACGGTCTCCACCAGCTGCTCAAACTCCATTCCCGCCTCTTCGCATTCCTGAATCTTCCGGGTGATCAGCGTCTCTCCAATGGACGCGGAGCGGGAATTGAAAACGTGGATCTTCATCTCCGGCTTCTCCTCCAAAAGCAGCTTCCTGGCCAGCATGGCGCTGTTGTAGGATCCGCTGAGTTCCGCGGAAAGCGTCACCGCGTAAGCCCGTTCGGTTCCCTGGTCGAAGGCCTCCTTATAATAATCCGGAGAGGGACAGGCGGATTTGGGGCAGTTCGGGCTGGCTGCGATTTTCCTGAGAAAATCCGCCTGGTCAAAGGTATCGTCATCCACGAAAGAATATTCATCCAGCTGCATGGTCAGGGGCGCTGAGACAATTCTCGGATCCTGCTTCATCTCCTGGGTGCGCTCGCCGCAGCTGTCCATTACGATTGTATAGCTCATAGTGACCTCCTGATATTCGTTCTGGAATTATCCAGCCATAAAAACGTGTTTTTAAAATCTGATTATGTAGTAATCAATACCAGATAATCATAGCATATACATTCTGTTTTGAAAAGGGGGAATTTCCCCGGAAAGGCCGGCTTTACATTTTCTTTTTCCTGCTTTATACTACTGGGAGAATAAAATGGGAAGGAGGCCCTTTTTTGCAGCTTTTTCAGATTCAGGACACCCGTGATTTTATGAAAAAACTTCTGGTCACAGAGGATTTTGACTCCTTTCTTCTCCGGGAAGCTTCCGTAACCACCTTCTGCACCTTTCAGGTGGACGGAACGTACCATCCGGAATTTTTTTGCGATGCCGAAAGGGAAGACGGCCCCGGCGCTTACCCTTACGCCTCCTGGGGAAAGATCCGGCCTCTCTTCTGGGATCTGATCAAAGGGAAGCATACGCCTCTGAGTTTCCGGATTATCTTCCGCCTGGCGCCCCACAATGTGGAAACGCTTTTAAGGCAGTCCGGCCTCTCCCTTCGGCCGGAGGACATTGACGGACTCTTTCTGAACATCAGCTATGAGAACGGCAGCCTCCTGTGTACCAGCGGCGTTTCCATGAAGCTTTTTACCCTGGACAAATCTTTAGAGCGATCCTGGGACGAAACCCTGCAGAAATTTTTCCGGCAGAAGCAGATCCCTTTTGTTAGCACTCGTTAAAAACGAGTGCTAATTTTTTCTTGACTTTTTGCCGCCCCGGTATTAAGATAGGGGCAGGCTGAAAAAGCATAGAAAAGGAGTGGGTTTGATGAGCAAAAAAACTGGAAGTCTTTCCATTAACAGTGAAAATATCTTTCCGATTATCAAAAAGTGGCTGTATTCCGACCACGACATTTTCGTCCGGGAGATGATCTCCAACGGCTGCGACGCCATTACGAAGCTGGGCAAGCTGGAGGTTATGGGCGAGTACTCTTACCCGGAGGATTACAAGAAAAAAATCGACGTGATCGTAAACCCGGAGGAAAAGACGCTCAAATTCATCGATACCGGTCTTGGGATGACCGCGGAGGAGGTAGAGGAATACATTACGCAGATCGCTTTCTCCGGAGCTACGGATTTCCTGAGCAAGTATAAGGACAAGACGACGGAGGACGAGATCATCGGTCATTTCGGCCTGGGCTTTTATTCCGCTTTTATGGTGGCGGACGAGGTTCATATTGACACCCTTTCTTATAAAGAAGGCGCGGCTCCCGTACACTGGGAATGCGACGGCGGCACCGAGTACACGCTGGAGGAGGGGAGCAAGAATACGGTAGGAACCGAGATCACGCTCTTCCTGGGCGAGGACAGCGTAGAGTTCGCCAATGAATACCGCATGAGAGAGATCATTGAAAAATACTGCTCCTTCATGCCGGTGGAAATTTTCCTTTCAAAGGCAAACGCTCCCCAGGAGTACGAGACCATCGACGAATCCGAGCTCAGGGAAGACGACGTCATCGTAGAGCGCATCCACGAGGACGCCAAGACAGAAGAAAAAGAGAATGACAAGGGCGAGAAGGAAGTCGTAGAGATCTCTCCTGCCAGGGACCGGGTAAAGATCAACAAGCGTCCGGTTTCTCTGAGCGATACCCATCCTCTCTGGGCGAAGCATCCCAACGACTGCACCGAAGAGGAATACCGGGATTTCTACCGCAAGGTCTTTCTGGATTACAAGGAGCCCCTGTTCTGGATCCACCTGAATATGGATTATCCCTTCAATCTGAAAGGAATTCTGTACTTCCCCAAGATCAACACGGAGTACGACTCCATCGAAGGAACCATCAAGCTGTACAACAATCAGGTCTTCATCGCGGACAACATCAAAGAAGTCATCCCGGAATTCCTGATGCTGCTCAAAGGCGTCATCGACTGCCCGGATCTTCCTCTGAACGTATCCAGAAGCGCCCTGCAGAACGACGGTTTTGTAAAGAAGATCTCCGATTATATCACCAAGAAGGTGGCGGACAAGCTGACCGGCATGTGCAAAAACGACCGGGAGAATTATGAGAAATACTGGGACGACATCAGCCCCTTTATCAAGTACGGCTGCATCAAGGATCACAAATTCGGCGAGCGCATGATCGACTGTATCCTCTACAAGAAC
>CALWMW010000085.1 GCA_944382085.1 uncultured Lachnospiraceae bacterium
CTTTCTTTTATGCCATTTGGCGCCAGTGTGATCCGATGAAAAAGCGAAAGAGAACATAGACGGAAGGGAAAGGACAGAAATGGAAGAAAGAACCGAGGGGATTTTGAAGGAAGCGGATGGTCTAAAAAGATATTATCTGGCTTACGGCAGCAATCTGAATCTGGAAGAGATGAGAAAGCGCTGTCCAGGCGCAAGGGTAATCGGCGTCACCCGGATCCAGGACTACCGCCTGCTGGTAAAAAAGGGAGGCAGCGGCGCGTACCTCACCATTGAGAAGGAACGCGGGCGATCGGTTCCGGCAGCCGTCTGGAAGGTGGGAGCGGAAGAAGAGGCCGCGCTGGATGAATACGAAGGGTTTCCGAGGCTGTACTGCAAAACCGAGGAAAGGGTTTCGGTAAAGGAACAAGGGACGGGGAAGACCTGGTATGTTCAGGCCTTTGTATACCGGATGTATGAGAAATTTCCTGCGGGCGTTCCCACGGAAGAATACAAAAGGATCTGCCTTCAGGGATACCGGGATTTTGGCTTCGAGGAGCGGGAACTCCTGGAAGCGTTTGACGGGAATCAGCCAGGAGGATCGGGACATGAAGGGTGATTTGACACAGGGGCCTGTGATGAAAGCGATGCTGCGGTTTGCGGTACCCATGATACTGGGGAATCTGCTGCAGCAGTGCTATAACGTGGCGGATACTCTGATCGTAGGGCAGTTCCTGGGAGCCAATGCCCTGGCGGCGGTGGGTTCGGCGTTTTCCCTGATGACCTTTCTCACTTCGATTCTGCTGGGACTCTGCATGGGCAGCGGAACTCTGTTTTCCATCCGCTTTGGGCAGAAGGACGAGTTCGGTCTGAAGGAGGCGATGGGGACGTCCTTTGTGCTGATCGCGGCTTTTACGGTTTTTTTGAATCTGCTGGCTTTCCTCTGCCTGGATAGGATCGAGCGGTTTCTGAATGTGCCTCAGGCGGTGTGGCCGATGATGCGGGAGTATCTTGCCGTTATTTTCTGCGGCATCGCGGCGACCTTTCTCTACAATTATTTTGCTTCTCTGCTGCGGGCCGTGGGGAATTCTGTGGTTCCGCTGGTTTTCCTGGCGGTTTCCGCGGTCTTAAATATTGTTCTGGATCTGTGGTTTGTGGTGGGGCTGAAACGCGGCGCGGCGGGAGCCGCGGAGGCTACTGTGATTTCCCAGTATGTTTCCGGCGTGGGCCTTATGCTGTATTACTGGCTGCGTTTTCCGGATCTTAGAGTAAAGAGGGAGCATTTCACCATGCGGAACGCATGCATCCGGGAGATTGCCGGTTTCTCCGTGCTGACCTGTGTGCAGCAGTCGGTGATGAATCTTGGCATTCTTATGGTGCAGGGGCTGGTAAACAGCTTTGGCGCTGTGGTGATGGCGGCTTTTGCCGCCGCGGTAAAGATCGACGCCTTTGCCTACATGCCGGTGCAGGATTTTGGCAACGCTTTTTCTACCTTTATCGCGCAGAATTACGGGGCGGGGAAAAAGGACCGGATCCGGGCGGGACTGAAAGGGGCTGTGCTGGCGGCGCTGCTTTTCTGCGTCATCGTTTCCGCAGGGGTTTGGATTCTGGCAAGACCGCTGATGCTGCTCTTTGTCAATGCCCATGAGACAGACATCATCGCGGAGGGAATTCGGTATCTGCATATTGAGGGAGCCTTCTACTGCGGCATCGGCTGCCTTTTCCTGTTCTACGGGCTTTACCGGGCGCTGGGAAAGCCGGGGATGTCCGTGGTGCTGACGGTGATTTCCCTGGGAACCAGGGTGGCGCTGGCGTACCTTCTGTCCGCGATTCCGGAAATCGGAGTAGTAGGGATCTGGTGGTCAGTTCCCATTGGATGGTTCCTGGCGGATATGACGGGACTTCTCTATTATCTGAGGAATAAGAAAGCGCTGCTGGAGACGGCCGGAGGAAAGGAAGAAAAAGAAAAGTGAGGACGAGGGAATGATAAAAATCACAGATTTTTCCGATCCCCATCTGGACGTCTACGCCAGATATACGGAAAATCAGCTGCTGAACCGGCACGAGCCGGAAAAAGGAATCTTTATCGCGGAAAGTCCCAAGGTGATTGAAAGGGCCCTGGACGCCGGCTGCGTTCCCATTTCTTTCCTGATGGAGGAAAAACATGTGGAAGGAGAAGGAAGGGAGCTGATCCGGCGCTGTTCCAGGATTCCCGTCTATGCGGCAGAATTTTCTGTGCTGACGCGGCTGACCGGCTTTGCGCTGACTAGGGGAATGCTCTGCGCCATGTACCGTCCGCCCCTTCCTTCCGTGCAGGAGGTCTGCCGGGGGAAGAAGCGGATCGCGGTGCTGGAACGGGTGGTGAATCCCACCAATGTAGGGGCGATTTTCCGTTCCGCGGCGGCTCTTGGCATGGAAGGCGTGCTGCTCACCGCGGGATGCAGCAATCCGCTGTACCGCAGAGCCATCCGGGTGAGCATGGGGACGGTCTTTCAGATTCCCTGGACGTTTCTGGAAGAGGCTTCCTGGCCGGAGGAGGGAATCCTAAAGCTTAGAGCGATGGGGTTTAAGACGGCGGCTATGGCCTTAAAAGAGGATTCTGTTAGGATGGACGATCCGATTTTGAAAAGCGAAGAGCGGCTGGCGGTGATTCTGGGTACCGAGGGAGACGGGCTGGCCGGGGATACCCTGGCGGACTGCGATTATACGGTCCGCATTCCCATGTTCCACGGAGTGGATTCCCTGAACGTGGCGGCGGCCAGCGCCGTGGCCTTCTGGGAGCTGGGATTGGGGAAAGAAAAGAAAGAGGAAGGCAGAAAGGAAGAAGAAAGATGAACGTTAGTATCCTGGAGGTTTTGAAAGCGGTGTTTCTTGGCATTGTGGAGGGAATTACCGAATGGCTGCCTATCAGCAGCACCGGCCATATGCTGTTGGTGGACGAGTTCCTGACGTTGGACGCCAGCAGCGCGTTTAAAGATATGTTTTTTGTGGTGATCCAGCTGGGGGCGATCCTGGCGGTGGTGCTGCTGTTCTGGAAGAAAATGTTTCCCTTTCAGTTTCGAGATAAGACGCAGCCAGTCATCCGAAAAGACATCTTTTCCATGTGGATGAAGGTGGTAGTGGCCTGCATTCCCGGAGCCATTGTAACGATTCTTTTTGACGATTATATTGAGGCTCATTTCCACACGCCGCAGGTGATCGCCGCGGCGCTGATCGGATACGGGATTGCCTTTATCCTGGTGGAGAACTGGAACAAAAAGAGAACTCCGGCGGTGAAGACCCTGGGGGAGATTACGTACCGGACGGCCTTTCTCATCGGGCTGTTCCAGGTTCTTTCCATTATTCCCGGCACCTCCCGGTCCGGTTCCACCATAGTCGGGGCCTTACTGATCGGCGTTTCCAGGGTGGCGGCGGCGGAGTTTACGTTTTTCCTGGCGGTGCCGGTAATGTTCGGCCTCAGCGCCCTCAAGCTTTTGAAGTTCGGCTTTTCCTTTACCGGGACAGAACTGGTGATCCTGGGCGTGGGGACGGCGGTGGCGTTTGCGGTATCGATATTTGTAATTCAATTTTTGATGGGATATATTAAAAAACACGATTTTAAAGTATTCGGTTGGTATCGGATTGTGCTGGGCGCAGTGGTTCTTCTGTTTCTTGGATTTTAGCAAGGAACGGTAAAACAGCAAGGACTGGACTCATCCTGGGGGTGAGATCCGGTCTTTTTTATTCCATGAAAAAATCCGCAGGCAATTGAAGCTCCTCTGGAAGAATGATAAAATAGAACGAAAAGGGGGGACGGGATATGAAGATCCGGTTTGCGGTGATCGGCACCAACAAAATTACAGACCGTTTTTTGGAGGCGGCGGGACGGACGGAAGAATTTCATCTGCTGGGAGTCTACTCGCGGTCGCCGGAGCGGGCAAAGGAATACGGCGAAAGGCACGGGGCAACGCTTTTTTTTGACCGCCTGGAGGATTTGGCGGCCTGCCGGGAGATCGACGCGGTGTACGTGGCCAGCCCCAACTGCTGCCATGCCCGGCAGAGCATCCTTATGCTGGAATCCGGAAAGCACGTGCTCTGTGAAAAACCGGTGGCTTCCAACCGAAGAGAGTTTGAAGCCATGGCTCAGGCGGCGCTCAAAAATCAGAAGGTCTTTCTGGAGGCTATGCGGAACGTCTATACTCCGGGCTTTCAGATGATAAAAGAAAATCTGAACCGGCTGGGAACGATCCGAAGGGCGACCCTCCAGTACTGCCAGTATTCCAGCCGCTATGACAACTATAAAAACGCAGTGGTGGAGAATGCCTTTCGCCCGGAGCTTTCCAACGGGGCGCTCATGGACATAGGTTCCTACTGCGTCCATTTCCTGGCCGCTCTTTTCGGAAGGCCGAAGAAGCTGCAGAGCAGCTGCCTGAAGCTATCCAACGGCGTGGACGGGGCAGGCACGATCCTGGCGGAATATGAAGGGATGCAGGCGGAGCTCCTTTACTCCAAGATTACGGACTCCCGTCTTC
>CALWMW010000086.1 GCA_944382085.1 uncultured Lachnospiraceae bacterium
GCTTCTGTCGGGAGGTCTTCTGTACCCGGCAGGCGGCGTGATCTATGCCCTGTCGCTGCCGATTTTCAACTCCCGGCATAAAAACTTCGGTTCCCATGAAATCTTTCATCTTTTTGTCATGGCGGGAAGCCTGTGTCACTTCATCTGCATGTATCAGTACGTCATCTAAATGCGAACAGCCAGAAGAACCTCTATCCGTTCTTCTGGCTGCTTTCTTCTGTTTCCATTTCTTCTTTCAAACCGGCTGCTTCCTCTATCTCGTTCCAGATTTCTTCCCTTCCCTGCTTGGTCTGGGCGGAAAACGGAATCAGCTTTGTTCCCGGCTTTACCGAGAGCCCCTCCCGCAGAATTTTGATCTGCTTTTGGAGCTGGCTCTTCTTAATCTTATCCGCCTTGGTCGCGATGACGACGGGCTGGTACCCGTTGCGGCAAATCCAGTCGTACATGATCCGGTCGTTTTCTCCCGGCACGTGACGGATGTCCACCAGGAGAAACACGGTTTTCAGCTGCTTTGAGGTATGAAGATACCGTTCAATGAGCTTGCCCCACTTCTCTTTCTCCTCCTTGGATACCCTTGCGTAACCGTATCCCGGAAGATCCACCAGATAGAGGCTGTCGTTTACGTTGTAAAAGTTAATGGTCTGGGTCTTTCCCGGCTGGGCGCTGGTTCTGGCCAGGGATTTCCGGTTCATCAGGGCGTTGATCAGGGAAGATTTTCCCACATTGGATTTCCCCGCGAAGGCGACTTCCGGCTTCTCCGTCTTTGGAAGTCTGCTGGTGTATCCGCAGACCAGTTCTAATGAAACCTGTTTGATTACCATACGTCCTCCTTTCGCCGGCTCTTCTCAGGATCGGTTTTTTCCCGCGAGAGCGGTCCTGAGCACTTCCGGCATACTCCCCGCGTAGACGAATTCCATGCCGTCTGTAATTTCCCCGGAAATCTCCTCCACATCCTCTTTGTTGTCCCTGGGGACGATTACCGTCTTCATCCCCGCCTGTTTGGCCGCCAGAAGCTTCTCCTTCAGCCCGCCGATGGGAAGCACCCTGCCCCGGAGGGTAATTTCGCCGGTCATAGCCACGTCCGCGCGCACGGGAATTCCGGTGGCCGCGGACAGAATCGCCGTCGCCATGGTAATTCCTGCAGAGGGGCCATCCTTGGGTACGGCTCCTTCCGGAATATGGATATGGATGTCTTTCTTCTGGAAAAAGTCTTCCGGAATCCGGTAGGTTTCGCTCACCGAACGGATATAGCTGATCGCCGTCTGGGCGGACTCTTTCATCACGTCCCCCAGCTGTCCGGTCAGGAGGAACTCTCCCTTTCCCGGCATAAGATTCACCTCAATCTGCAGGGTATCTCCTCCTACGCTGGTCCAGGCAAGTCCCCGGACGATTCCCACCTCGTTCTCCTGATTCTTCTTCTGAATGGTATAGCGCTTTCTTCCCAGATATTTTTCCAGGTTCTTCTCGCCTACCCGGATTTTATGTTCTTTCCCTTCCAGCAGCTCTCTGGCCGCCTTCCGGCAGATATCGCCGATCTTGCGTTCCAGCTGGCGGACGCCTGCCTCTTTGGTGTAGCCGTTGATCATGGCCATAAGAGCCGGCTTTGTGATCGTCAGCTGCTCTTTTTTGATCCCATGGCGTTCCAGCTGTTTTTTCACCAGGTGGTCTTTCGCGATGTGGAACTTTTCATTGGCGGTATAGCTGTTTACCTCAATGACTTCCATCCGGTCCAACAGCGGCCTGGGCACGGTATGAAGGTCGTTGGCGGTGGCCACAAAAAGCACCTGGGAAAGATCCAGGGGAAGCTCCACGTAGTGATCCCGGAACCGGCTGTTCTGTTCCGAATCCAGCACCTCCAGCAGAGCGGAGGAGGTGTCTCCCTTGTAATCGCTGCTCACTTTGTCGATCTCATCCAGAAGCATCAGGGGGTTCTTGACTCCGGCCTGACGCAGTCCTCCTACAATCCGTCCCGGCATGGCTCCTACGTAGGTTCTCCGATGCCCGCGGATCTCCGCCTCGTCCCGGACGCCTCCCAGGCTGATCCTTACGTATTTTTTGTCCAGCGCTCTGGCAATGGAACGGGCGATGGAGGTCTTGCCGGTTCCCGGAGGGCCTGCCAGACAGAGGATCGGGCTGGCGCCTTTGCCGGACAGTACCCGCACAGCCAGAAATTCCAGCACTCTCTCCTTTACTTTCTCCAGGCCGTAGTGATCTTCCTCCAGAATGCGCTCCGCGTTTTTCAGATCCTGGTTGTCCTGGGAAGCGCGATCCCAGGGCAGTTCCAGCAGCGTCTCAATGTATCCCCGAAGCACGGAAGTCTCCGCGGAATTGCTTCCGATCCCTTTCAGCCGTTCGATCTCTTTGAGAAGCTTTGTCTTAACCTTCTCCGGCGCTTCCAGCTCCAGGGCCGCTTTCCGGTAATTCTCAAGATCCGAAAGAAGGGTATTCTCTCCCAGCTCTTCCTGAATCACCTTGATCTGCTCCCTTAAAATATATTCCCGCTGGTTTTTTTCTACCCGCTCTTTTACCTTCTGCTGGATTTCGTTCCGGATCTGGATGATCTCCATCTCATTCACCAGCACTGTGCAGAGCGTATCGTATTCCTCCGTCAGGCTCATAGCCTCCAGCAGCCTCTGGCGTTCCTCGTAAAACAGGGGAAGATGGAGGACCACCTGCTGCACCAGCTCCGAAAGCTCGCCAATCTCCAGCATCTGCCGCAGCATATCTTTTCCGAACTTCTGATTCAGCTGGCAATACCGCTTCAAAAGCTCCTGAAGGGCCCGCAGCATGGCCGTCCGGGTCGCCTCCGGCAGCTCCAGCGGCTCCCAGATGATTTCCTCGGTCTCTCCCACAAGATACGGTCCGCCATCGTCCAGCTCCAGAAGACGTCCTCTTTCGCCGCCCTCCACCATCACCCGGATGATGCCCTGGGGCAGCTTGGCTACGTTCCGGATCTTTGCCTCCAGACCAATCTCGTATAAATCTCGCAAACCCGGATTGTTATGATCCGGGTTTTTCTGCGTCACTAAAAATATATTCTGATCTGTGCTCATCGCGGTCTCCACCGCTTTGATGGAACGCTCTCTGCTGATGTCAAAATGAAGCACCATCCCCGGCAGTACCGTAAGTCCCCGCAGGGGAAGCAGAGGCATTCTCTTTCTCTGTTCTTCCATTCGCAACTGTTCTTCCTCTCGTTACGCAGTCTCTTCCATAATGCCAAGTCTGCGTTTTCTCCGTCCTTTCGGTTCCTCCTTATAGGTGAGGATCGCGTCTCCCGTGCCCTCGATCATCTCTTTTGTCACCACACAGGACTCCACGTTTTCCACAGACGGAAGCTGGAACATCAGATCCATCATGGCGTTTTCCATAATCGCCCGCAATCCTCTGGCTCCCGTCTTCCTGGCAATGGTCTTATCCGCAATGGCCTCAATGGCGCCTTCGTCAAAGGTCAGCGCTACGTCGTCCAGTCCGAACAGGCCCTGGAACTGCTTCACAATGGCGTTCTTAGGCTCTGTGAGAATCCGGACCAGGGTCGCTTTGTCCAGCTCATCCAGAGAAACCACCACCGGAACGCGTCCGATAAACTCCGGAATCATGCCGTACTTGATAAAGTCCTGGGGAAGCACCTGTTTTAAAACTTCGCCTACGTTGTGCTCCTGCTTATCCGCCAGCTCGGAATTAAAACCGATGGAGGAATGGTCCATTCTGGACTCTATGATCTTGTCGATTCCCTCGAAGGCGCCTCCGCAGATAAACAGAATATTGGTGGTATCAATCTGCAGCAGCTCCTGATGGGGATGTTTTCTCCCTCCCTGGGGCGGAACCGAAGCTACGGTGCCCTCCAGGATTTTCAGAAGCGCCTGCTGAACGCCCTCCCCCGATACGTCTCTGGTAATGGAGGCGTTCTCAGACTTTCTCGTGATTTTATCTATCTCATCGATATAAATAATACCGTATTCTGCTTTTTTAATGTCGTAATCCGCCGCCTGGATGATTTTCAGAAGAATGTTCTCTACGTCCTCGCCTACGTATCCGGCCTCCGTCAAAGCGGTGGCGTCCGCAATGGCAAAGGGAACGTTCAACAGCCGCGCCAGCGTCTGAGCCAGCATGGTCTTTCCGGAACCGGTGGGCCCCAGCATAAGAATGTTGGACTTCTGCAGCTCCACATCCAGATATTTGCCGCTGGTAATTCTTTTGTAATGATTGTACACAGCCACGGACAGCGTCTTTTTCGCCTCGTCCTGGCCGATCACGTAATCGTCCAGAAAGGTCTTGATCTCCACAGGCTTGAGAAGGTTGATCCCCATCTGCTCTTCCTGGGAGTATTCCTCATCCATCTCTTCTTCTATAATTTCTGAACAGATGTCGATGCACTCGTCACAGATGTATACCCCATTGGGGCCCGCGATCAGCTTTCTGACCTGGTCCTCTGTCTTGTTGCAGAAGGAACATCTGATTTTTTCACCATTTTTTCCCGGCATTTTTTCACCCCTATATTATTCAATCCTTGAACTGCTCTTCGTCTGCCCTTCGCCCTGAAAATAACACAAGTGGGACTGTCACAAAACTTCTCTTGTAACAGCCCCATTGCAAGTTATCTGGGCAATACGATCTCATCAATCAGGCCGTAATCTTTCGCTTCCTGCGCGCTCAGCCAACGGTCTCTCTCCGTGTCAGCCGCGATCACATCCAGCGGCTGCCCTGTATTTTCCGCCAGAAGCTGGTTCAGCTTCTGTCTGGTCTGAAGAATCTTGTCTGCCACGATCTTTATGTCACTGGCCTGCCCCTGGGCTCCCCCGGAAGGCTGGTGAATCATAATGTCCGCGTTGGGCAGAGCGAATCTTTTTCCCTTGGCTCCTCCTGCCAGAAGGAAGGCGCCCATGCTGGCCGCCATCCCCATGCACATGGTGGAAACGTCGCACTTTACATAATGCATGGTATCATAGATGGCAAGTCCCGCGGATACGGATCCTCCCGGACTGTTGATATACAAATGAATGTCTTTGTTCGGATCTTCCGACTCAAGGAACAGAAGCTGCGCCACTACCAGGTTCGCGCTCACATCTGTCACTTCTTCTCCCAGAAAAATAATTCGGTCTTTTAATAATCTGGAGAAAATATCATAAGAGCGCTCTCCCCGCCCGGTCTGTTCAATGACGTAAGGTACTAAGCTCATATACGAATCCCTCCTGTTTCTGCTGCTTTATGCTTCTACCGCAGTTTCTCCCAGCAGCTCGGCCGCTTTCTGAACCGCCAGATCGTTCTTCATCTGCTCCAGCTCATACTCGCCCATCATCTCTTTCAATTTGTCGGCCTCCATCTTGTAGGCCTCCGCCATTCTGCTGATCTCTTCTTCTACCTGCTCGTCGCTGATCTCAATGTTCTCCGCTTTGGCAACCGCCTCCAGCACAAGGCTGTTCTGGATTCTCTTCAGCGCTTCTGGCTTCACCTGCTCCAGATAAGCGTCCACAGTGGTTCCCATGATTTGCATGTACTGATCCATGGAGAAGCCCTGAGCCTGCAGTCTTCTGGCAAAGTCATCCGCGATGCGGCGTGCCTGCTCGTCTACCATAGCGTCCGGAATCTCCATGGAAGCGTTCTCCACAGCCTTCTCCAGCGCTTTTCTCTCTTTCTCTCTCTTCGCGTCGTTGGTCTTTCTCTCCAGGAGCTTCGCCCGGATGTCGTCCCGGTATTCCGCGATGGTATCAAATTCAGAAACGTCCTTCGCGAACTCGTCGTCCGCCTCCGGAAGCTCCTTTACCTTAATCTCTTTTACCGTACATTTGAAGACAGCCGCCTTGCCCGCAAGATCCTTAGCCTGGTATTCCTCCGGGAACGTAACGTTCACTTCCATCTCCTCGCCAAGCTTCGCGCCTACCAGCTGATCCTCAAAGCCGGGGATAAAGCTGCCGGATCCGATGGTCAGAGGATAATCCGTACCCTTGCCGCCCTCGAAGGCCGTACCGTCTACAAAGCCTTCAAAATCCAGCTTAATCATATCCCCTTTCTCCACCGCGCGGTCGTCAATGTCCAGCATTCTGGAGTTGTTCTCTCTCTCTCTGTCTACTTCCTTGTCGATCTCCTCCTCGGAAACCGCAACTTCCGTCTTCTCTACTTCAACGCCCTTGTACTGACCCAGAGTTACTTCCGGCTTCACCGCCACCTCAGCGGTAAAGATGAAGGGATTTCCCTTCTCGATCTGAACAACGGAAATATCCGGCTGCGATACAATTACTTCCTCGCATTCCTCCAGCGCCTTCGCATACGCGTCCGGAATCAGAATGTTCGCCGCGTCTTCATAGAAAACGCCTTCCCCGTACATCTTCTCAATCATCTTGCGGGGCGCTTTTCCCTTCCGGAAGCCGGGAATGCTGATTCTATTTCTGTTTCTCCGATAAGCCTTCTCCAGTGCAGCCTCCAACTCTTCCGCCGGAACTTCTATCGTGAGCTTCGCCATATTCTTTTCCAGTTTTTCTACCTGTACACTCATTGTACCGTATTCCTCCTTCACTCTATTTCCAGCCGTCCCTGGAAACCGTCAAAAACTGCCGTCTTTCTATACGCAGTCATTGAAATAGTATAGCATACCCTCCCCGAAAACACCAGTACTTTTTGCGAAAAAATCAGCCAAACCATCCGGAAATCAGCGGACCCGTGCAGATTTATCTGCAAAGGGGCAGATGATTTCCGGATGAGATGGGCGGATGCCCATCAGCCGCAGGCGGCAGCTGCTTTGCAGCGGTCAGCCCGTCAGGGCGGCCTGCGGCTTGTTTGGCTGAAGCTTTTCCTTTTGAATCCGTAAACCATTCCATCCGTGCAGATTTATCTGCAAAAGGCTGGGGGATTTTAGATGGTTTGGCTTATTTTCTCCACACGATGGCGTTTCCGATCTCTTCTGCCGTTCCAGGATCCTTCAGCTGGGCGATCAGGGAAAGCGCGAACTCAATGGCTGTTCCGACGCCACGGCTGGTGGTTACCATTCCGGAACACTCTACCGGATTCTCCGTAACCTCCGCTCCCTCCAGCTTTTCTTCAAAGCCGGGATAACAGGTGGCTTTCCTTCCTTTGAGAAGGCCAAGCTTTCCAAGCACGCTGGGCGCCGCGCAGATCGCCGCCACTTTCTTTCCCTCCTGCTCTGCGGACTGAAGAAGAGCCGCCAGTCCCTTATGCTCGCCCAGATGGATCGTGCCCGGCATGCCTCCCGGCAGCACGTACATCTCAGCCTCAGAAGGGTCCATCTCTTCAAAAAGACAGTCCGCTTTTACCGAAATCCCATGGCTTCCCGTCACCTCCAGTTTTCCCGCAACAGAAACCATAACCGTCTCCACCTTAGCCCGGCGCAGAAGATCCACTGCCGTCAGTCCTTCCACCTCTTCAAATCCGTCCGCTAAAAACACGTATACTTTACCCATCGACGATGCCTCCTGTTTTCATACTCAAAAATGGTTCGGGAATCGATTTCCCGCTCTGTTTTTTATTTTAGCAAAGACTTTCCCCGGTTTCTATAGAATCTTTCGTAAAAATTTTCTAAACTATGATATACTGTAGATGCCAAGGGACAACAGCCTGAATCCGCGCCGTGCTTGCACGGCTGCGGAGAAAGGCTGATTGGACCGCCAAAACATGAGGAATCAATGGGGCAGGGCCCCCTCTCTTGAAGAAAGGAACATTCTATGGAAATAGAAAGAAAATATCTCATTGAAGAAAAAAAGATGCCCCGGAATCTGGAGCAGTACGAATGCCGGTTCATCGAACAGGCTTATCTGTGTACGGAGCCTGTGGTGAGAATCCGCCGGGAAAATGATTCTTACTACCTTACGTACAAGGGCCAGGGACTGATGGTGCGGGAGGAGTACAATCTTCCTCTTACCCAGAGCTCCTACGAGCATCTCCTCGCCAAGGCAGATGAGAATAAGATCACAAAGAAGCGTTACCGCATCCCTCTGCCCGGAACCGCCCTGACCGTTGAGCTGGACGTCTTTCTGGGCTGCCTGGAGGGACTGGTTCTGGCCGAGGTGGAATTCCCGGAGGAATCTGCCGCAAACCGTTTCATTCCTCCGGAATGGTTCGGAATGGAAGTTACTTATTCAGGGCTGTATCACAATTCTCACCTCTGTACCCTGAACGCCCCTCCGCTGGAATAACAACGCCCTACCTGACGCTCTCTTCTTTCGCGTCCGCCTGCTGCAGAATCTTCTGAAGCATCCGGGCGCTTTCTTCCGCATCCGCCGCAGCGTCGGACGCTTTCCCTTCCAGCCGCTTTTCCAGCCGGTCTGCCCGGAACTTCTCTACCGCCAGCGCGGCCTCCGCCGCAGCGCGCTTCCCCAGGGAAGCATTCCTTCTGTTCTTCATTCCAAATTCCAGTAAATTCATTTCTGTTTTCTCCTTTCCGTATTCTTTCGGGGAATCTTCCGCTCCTCTTTAGGGCTGATTCGGATTCGGAATTCTCCCTACTAATATAAACGCAACTTTGCGTTGCTTTGTACGGAGTAAAGTATTCAAATTGTGTCATTTACAGATATTTCCAAAATATATTGCTATAATAAAGGCCTATTGGGAGGTTTTTCTATGGGCCAAACGAATTTTTCCCGTAAAATCCGGGAACTGCGCAAGCAGGCCAGGTATACCCAGGAAGAAGTAAGCCGGCGCCTGAACATTCAGAGGCAGACCTACTGCAACTATGAAAACGCTGCCCGCACGCCCCCTATTGAGATCATCGTCTCACTGGCGGAACTGTACCACGTATCGGTGGACTATCTGGTTCGTGATACAGAAATGGCTCCCTATCTGGGCATCCCGGAGAAGAAGCTTCTGAATGAGTTCTCCGCTCTTTCTTCCTCCAAGCAGAAGGAAGTCATTGAATTCATACAGTTTAAAAAGCATTTGCCTGACTGAGACTGTATTTTTGCATATTTTGTTTTTATATTATAACAATTCTGTTTCTGCATAGCAATATAAGTGTTTGCATATACAATGACACGTTTTGTTTCGTTTTCCTTCCGGAAATACTAAACTATAGTATGAAGGAGGGAATCACAATGACGGAAAAGCGTGCGAACCAATACCGGCAGCTTGGTCTCACCATTGCTTACTACCGCAAGCTCCGGGGCATCACTCAGCTGCAGCTTGCCGAGTATGTAAATCTAAGCCGAACCCATATCAGTAATCTGGAGGCTCCCAATATGCCGACTTCCATTTCCTTAGATAAACTTTTTGATATTTCAGACATTCTGGAGGTTCCCATGAAAAATCTTTTTGATTTTCGGGAATAAGAATAAATAGAGCGGATTGCGAATCTGCCGTTAAAAATACCGCCGCGCGGGTGTTTCCCGCGCGGCGGTATTTTTACGGGTCAGGATTTGATTTTCTTTACAATGTAGTCGTACAGATCCCGGTATACCTCTGAGGTATAGTGAAGTCCGTCCCTGGTCTTATAGCCGTTGCTCTTCATGTATTTGTACGAGTTCACATAGGAAGAGCGGAAGGCCTTGTACAGTTTGTTGTTAAAGGATGAAATCGAAGAATTCTTTATGGTATAACCATACCTTCTGGCAACGCTCTCCTGCACCGGATTTACGGAAAGCACGTAAAACTCCGTTTTGGGGAAGGACTTGATCAGGCTCCTGTAATAGCTGATGTAGGACTGAATGTTTCCGAGATCGTTGACGCCCAGCGCCAGCACCACCTTCACATCTGGATTCGCTTTCAGGTAATTCTTGAGCGTAGGCCCTCCGGTAGACTTCAGCCAGGAATATCCCATGCCTTCCTTGGCTATGTAAAGGGTATTGGAGGGGGAGTAGGTTTTCTTCATCCCCACCATTCTGGAATCGCCCAGGAAAATGTAATCGCCTTTGAAGACCTTCACCGTCTTCTTCCCGGAAGCGTTCAGATAGTAGCCGTCTACGACGCAGTTCTTCTTGCGGACGCCGTCCTTTCCTACGTAGTAGCTTCCCACCCAGCGGTTCACCGCCATCTGTCCGTTGGACATCAGGTAATAATACTTGCTTCCCGACTTCACCCACTTCTTCTGGGCTCTGACGCCGTTGGACATAAAGTAGTATCTCTTGCCGTTTTTCTTTACCCAGGTGGATTTCACCCGCACGCCGGAGGCATTGACGTAATACGTCTTCTTATTGGTGGTGATCATGCGGTTGCTGGCCATCTGGCCGTTTTTCATAAAGTAGTAGTATTTCCCGCCGATCTTCAGCCATTTGCTCTTGGCGTAGGCGCCGTTGGACTGGAAATAGTAACGCTTCTCTCCCTTTTTCAGCCATTTCTTTACGTACAGCTTGCCGTTGGTAGCCGCGTAGTATTTCGTCCCTTTGTAGGTAATCCATCCGGTCTTGGCGTATCCTTTCGCGTCCATCCGGTATACGGAACTTCCGGATTTGATCCAGACGTTCTTCGCATACGTTCCGTTCTTATAACGATACCTTTTTCCTTTGCTGTTTGTGATCCATTTGCCGCCTTTCACCTGCTTGGCGCTCTTGACTACGTTCGTCTGCGCCGCCTGGGCGTGAGCCACCGTAAAGGAACAGGCCAAACAGACAAAAGAAAAGATGATGAGCAGTTTCTTTAAATTCTTTAAAATAACATGACCCCCTTTTTCATTTTTCACCTTCAATATAGCGCAGTTCTTATTATTTGTCAAACCGCTTTCCTTCCGATTTTCCGCAAAAAACCTACCAGACTGCCGCCCGCGTCCCGAACGCCGTACAACAGCACGGCGCCGCCCAGAGCGCTTACAAAAACCAGGGGAACGATGAGCGGATAAAAGACAAACCGCTCCTCCACCTCAGGCGCCCAGCCAAGGAACCACTTATAGATGATCTGGTCAAAAATCCAGGAAATCAAATAAAGCCCAAGGGAGACTCCCGACAGGTAGCGCATCCCTCCATGGATCCAGGCAGGCCATTTCTTTACATTGATATGAAGCAGAAGGGTAAACAGCAAAGAGGCAGTCATCAGGTTCTCTCCGCCCCAGGCGCAGTTGGTCCCCCAGATAAAGTTCACGCCTCTGCTGCGGTAATAGTTGTAGCTGCCGAAGAGCAGGACGCACAGAAGCAGAAGAAGCAGATTCTTTCCTTTTCCCAGGTTCCATCCGTACTCTTTCAGGTAAGCCCCGATCATATAGTAGGTAATGGGATACATACCGGTGAAAAAGCCGGGAACCAGCGGGGTATAGCTGCTGGAGGAAGCCGGATCCGCCCACCAGCCTTCGGTGGCCAGGTCAAAATTGTTCAGAAGCCTGGGAGCCATGGTCAGCGCCATCATGGTAAGCACCAGGATCTGTTTCTGCCGTTTTCCCCGGAGGCTGTGATACGCGCCGTTCAGGAAGGGAATCACGAGGAAAAGCCCGATGTACATTTCAATGTACCAGGCATAATTGGCCGCGTCGAAATCCAGGATCCCCAGCACGGCGCTTTTGAGGGTTACCGCCTGGCCCAAAGCGAATTTTTTGAACAGCAGGCAGGCGGCGCTGGCCAGAAGGTAGATCTCCAAAGTCTTTCGGATCCCCTTATAATAGTGAAAAGACAGCGTCTTGCGGCTCATAAGATAGCCGGTCAGAATCATAAACAGCGGAACGCAGACCATGAAAAGCGAACGCATCAGACACATGAAATACATACCGGGGCCCTGCACCGGCACGGTATAAAATTTTGAATTCAGCAAAAAATGGACCGATACCACAGAAAACACCGCCACGCATCGGATCAGGTCCGCGTTCAAATCTCTTTCTTTCATTTTCTTTGTCCTTCCTTTTTGTTCTCTTCCCGCTATCGCTTCACGGTGACCGTTACCCGCCCGGTCTTTCCGCTTTTGAGCTTCACCGTCAGCACGGCTCTCCCGCATTTCTTTCCCGCCCGGACAACGCCCTTCCCGGACACCTTTGCCACGGCCGGATTGCTGCTTTTCCAGGAAACCACCCGGTCGCCCCTGGCTACTGTCACCGGGATCCTTCCGGATTTCCTCCCCGGAGCCAGACGCAGGCACGTCGTCTTCAGCTTCAAGACGGGCCGAAGCTTTTTGATCCGTTTCATCGTGGTTTTTCCGCAGCATCGGCAGCGATACGTCTTTTCTCCTTCCCGGAAGACGGTGGCCTTTCGGGTCACCTTCCCCTTCCAGTTGTGGGAGGTTACGCGCACGGTCGCGCTTGCGGTCGCCGATCCCAGGGAAGCCGAAATCCGGGCCGTCCCTTTTCTTCTGGCCCGGACCGTTCCCCGGCCCTTGCCGCCCCGGACGGAAACCGCTTCCTCCCGGCTGCTGCTCCATCGAAAGGCGGTGGCGGAAAGGTTGAGCCTTCCATCCCAGCCCTCCCCGGTGTTGCGGTTATAAACCAGAAGCTTTCCCGACTCCCCTTCCTTCATGCCGCCGCCCACCGCTCTGGCGTCCAGCCTGAGGCAGAGCACCGCGGGATCCGCCGATACCCGCGCCGTCACAGTTTTCGTCCCGCTTTTCGATTTCCCCCCGTAGGATTCCGTCCCGAAAAGCTCTGTCCAGTAATACACGCCGTCCGCGCGAAAGCAGCCGATCCCGATCTCTTTATATTCTCCGTCCAGCACATTCTGCCGGTGCAGCGGAGAATCCAGCCAGTCTTCCACCGCTTCCACCGGACAGCTCTGCCCTGCGGCGATGTTTTCCCCGGCCCTGGCGTAACTCTCGGTAAAGGCGGAGAAACAGCTTTCCCCGTTTGGCCGCACATGGGAAAAATAAACGGCGATTTCCTCCGCGCGCTTCATGGCGTCCTCCTGAAGGCGGCTCCCCATGGTCAGTTTCGGTTTCCCCGCCCGCGCTCTCGCCTGGTTCACCAGCTTCAGCGCCTGGTTGGCGTAGGTATACGAGCGCACGCCCGAAAAGCGCAGCGTCACGTTCTTCGCCTGCGCCGTCCCTCCGGCCAGAAAAAGCATGAAAAAAAGCATCAGAATACCGCCCAGCCGCCGGAATCCCTTCCGGCGGCCGGTCTTTTTTTCTGACGCTTTTCGTTCTGTGTTTTCCCCGCAGCAGACGGTGTTTCTCTGTTCCGTCATCCGCATCCCCCCAAAGCGTTTTTCTTGCTGAATAGATTATAGGAGCAATGCGTACTGCTGTCAACCGGGGAGAACGTTTTATTTCCCGCTTTCCCTGAGCATCCGCCAGATCTTTCCAGGTCCCGGCAGATTGCCCTTATACAGTGCCATCAGCCGGTAAATCCGCGCGGCCAGCAGGATCACCAGCAGGGAAGCCGCGAGCGTTACCGCCAGGCTCCCCAGGCCCACGGCCGTTCCCACCGTCCCCGTGAGGATCTGTCCCGGAACGGTCAGCACCGCGGTAAAGGGAATCCAGTTCAGCCACCCCGGCGCCGCGGTTCCGAATCCGCTGCTTCCCAGGACGGCGAAAAAGCTGATTATCAAAGCCAGGACAAAAAGGAGATTGGCGTTGGAGAGATCCTCCGGCTTCCCGGAGATGGCGCCGCCCACTGCCGCCAGCGAACAGTACAGAAGAAATCCGGCGGCTACCAGCGCGGCGGCGAGGGCAATCGAGCCCAGAGAAAACATCCCCCGAAAGAGACTCAGGGATTCTATGAGCAGAACCAGCACCATTTCCGTGTCCGGGTTCTGCCAGCGCACCACGGCGGCTCCCGCTTTAAAGCCTCCCGCCAGGCAGGCCAGCCACAGCGTAAACTGCAGCGCCGCCGCGCATACCGTTCCCAGAACTTTTCCGGTGAGCATGGCCTCCGGTTTTACCGAGAGCAGGAATGTGTCCATCAGCTTTGAAGTTTTTTCCAGAATGACGCATCCGCCCACGCTCTGACCGTAAAACAGCAGAAGGAAATACAGCAGCATGCAGTTCAGGTACGGAAGCAGCAGGTTCAGCACCTCCCGGACTCCCATGGACGTTTCTTCCTCAGGGGCCTGGGGCTGCCGCGCCAGCCCCAGGGCCGCGCCGAACTCTTCGTTCAGGAAGGAGGAGAGCGCTTCCGCATTCTCCTTTGCCTCTTCGCCGGAGGGCTCAAGGATCTCTACCGCGTATTCGTCCTTCTCCCGCTTCACCGACATCACCAGCGTCCCGGAGGATTCCTCCGCCTTCTCAAACAGCTCCTCCTCGCTTCCCTCCTCTTCCAGAAAAACAAGGGAAGAAAAGTACGCTTCTCCTCTGTCCATCAGCGCCTGGAGATCCAGGGCCGCGCCGCTTTGGTTCACCACATACACGCAGAGCTCTCCGGGCGCCTCCTGCCTCTCTTCCGGAGCATCCCGGCCAAGGAGTTCCATTCCTCCCATAATCAGAACCGGAAGGAAAAAGCATAAGAGCATGCCGACCAGCGTACCGGCCCGGTATCCCTTTCTTAAAAGGTGCTGAACCAGAGTAAAACGAAAGATGGTACAAAAGCTTTTCCAGTTTTTCATCCCTCAGACGCCTCCTTTCTTCAGAAGGTCCTGCAGGCGCAGTTTTTTGCCCCGGTACATCAGCAGCCCTCCGTATATTTTTGCCGTAAAAAGAGCCAGCAGGGCGATCAGCAGAAGCTGCAGCCCCCAAGATAAAAGAAGAACGGGCAGTCCGATGGTTCCCGCCGCGTACTGCACCGGCGCGCTGAAAACAGAGACTACCGGGCAGAGGGACAGAAATACGGCTCCGGCTTTGCTTACGGTGCTGCCGCACAGGATGGGAACCAGATACCCCACTAGGCTCAGAATCACAATCTGGGTCGCCGCCCCTTCCACTTCCTCCATGTTAGAGCAGGCCGCGCCGCAGATTCCCGCCAGAATCGAAAACAGAAGGTACCCAAGCAGAAGGGAAACCGCGGCGATAAGCAGAAGCGGGAGGCTCAGGGAAAAAGAGCCAAGCCCCGCCTGTTCCAGCAGCCGGGTCACCGCTCCCGTATCCAGGACGCGGCTGCTGACGGCGTAAGAGAAGAAAACGCCGCCCAGCATCAGGACAAACATGGCCGTGATGAAGGTCATCATTGCCAGAATTTTCCCCAGAATCAGCGCCAGCGGCTTTACGCTCACCATCAGATATTCCACCAGCCTGGAGGATTTTTCCTCCACCACGCTTCGGACAATGTAGGAAGCCGAGATGGTTACCAGCATGAGGACCAGAATGGAATACCCATACTGAAGAACGAATCTGGCTCCGCTGCTTAAAAGCTCCGGATGCTGCCATTCCTCCAGGCTCTTAATTGCCACCGTATAGGGAACCGCTTCTTTCGCGCCCCCTCCGCCAAGCAGACTCACAGCCGGCACCGCCGCCAGGGCAAACAGGAAAAGAAGAAAAAGCGTCGCCTGATTCGCCCGGTTCTTAAAAAGCTGGACCAGGGTAAATCGGTATACCCTGCCCGTTCCCTGGATTCTGTTCTTCTCACGCTTCATGGTCATGCCCCACCTTCTCTACAAAAATCTCATGGAGAGACGGCTCTCTGAGTTCAAAGGTGATCACCGGAATCCGGTCCGCCGCCAGCCGCTGCAGAAGCCCGTTGGCCTGCTCCTCGCCTGTGACCTTGATCTGGTACTCGTTTTCTTTCTGGGACAGCACCATCACCCCGGCCTGTCTCAGATAAGAGGAAACCTCCTGCTCCGTCTTGAGCTTCAGGTTCACCCGGCCGTAGCTCTTTTTGATCTCATTGAGGTTGCCCTGGAGCACCGGCCTGGAGCGGTGGAGGATCGTAAGGTCCGTGCAGAATTCTTCCACCGTAGCCATCTGATGGCTGGACATAATCAGATATTTCCCCCTCTGGATCTCCTCCCGTATGATATTTTTAAACAGATCGGTATTCACCGGATCCAGTCCGGAAAGCGGTTCGTCCAGAATCAGAAGCTCCGGATCGGATAAAAGCGCCGCCATAAACTGAATTTTCTGCTGGTTTCCCTTGGAAAGCTGCTCCGCCAGCTTAGGCTTCGCCTTCTTCCCTTTCTCTCCCTTCCCGCGCGTCCGCTCCGGATACAGGTATTCCTCTACCTCCAGCTTCTGCGCCAGCGTCTCGATCCTGCGCTTCGCCTCCTGTTTCGGCACGCCGTAAAGCGACGCGAAATAAAGAAGCTGATCCATCAGGCTGTACTTGGGATACAAGCCTCTCTCCTCCGCCAGATAGCCTACGCTGCAGCGGTCCAGGGAAAAGGGCTTTCCGTTCCAGAGAACCTCTCCCTCATCCCTGGCCAGCATCCCCAGCATCATGCGCAGCGTGGTGGTCTTCCCCGCTCCGTTGGTCCCTAGGAGCGCGTAGACGCCCGGACGGCTCATTTCAAAGCTCAGGTGATCCACCACGGTCTTTTCCCCGTATCGTTTCGTAAGTCCGGATACAACAAGTCCCATTTTTCTGTCCTCCCTCTTTCTCCGTCTGTACCGGGATCTTTCCCTCTGTGCGCCTGACCGGCGCATCTGGGATGAGAATAGCACGCATTCCTTCTTGTGTCAATTATAATTTACTTTTTGTCATATTAAAAATTTCAGACCGTATACACGTACAGCTCATGGAGGGCGCGGGTGGCGCAGATGTACTCTGCCTGGCGCAGAAGCGGCGTCTTCTCCCTCCGGCAAATCGCCGCCACCTGGTCGAACTCCAGCCCTTTGGCCAGATAAAAGGTGGTAACGGTAAGGCCCCGCCGGAAGGACGGGCTGTCCTTGTGAAGGTAGGCCGCGGAAACCCCCAGCTCCTTCAGATATTCATACGCTTCCCTGGCCTCCTCCTGGGTCATGGTCAGAAGCGCCGCCGTCTCATAGTCTTTTCCTCCAGGGAGAAGCTGTCCCGCCGCCGCTTCCGCCGCCTGTCGAAGATCGGCCGCCTTGCGTTCCTCCACCGGCTTTCCATGGCGTTCAAAGAATTCTACGTCCCGGATTCCGGTGATCTCAGAGGCGTAAGCCGCGATCTCCGCCGTATTCCGGTAGCTTTTTTTCATTTCCAGCATCCGGATCTGTCTGCCGAAAATCTGAGGCAGAAACTTCAGCACATCCCGCTTTTCCCCTTCCATGGTCTGGGCCCGGTCTCCCAGGATCGTCATGCCGCAGGGGAAAATCCGGCTCAGGATCACGTACTGCAGATACGTATAGTCCTGCATCTCATCGATCACCAGGTGTTTCACCGGGCGGGTCTTTTTTCTTCCCTGCAGGCGGTATTTCAGATACAGCAGCGGATACACGTCCTCATATTCCAGATACCGCTTTTCATAGGGAACGTCCGGAAGCATGGTATAGCCCCACGCTTCCAGAAACCAGTTGTAAATCTGATACAGATCCCGCGTAACGTACATGCTCATAAACTTCCGGCGGATCGCTTCCTGATCCTCCTCGGAAAGCGTCTTCTGCCGCATGGTCTCATACTGATCGCAGAAATATTCCAGAATCTCCTCCATCCTGGAGAAGATGGGAAGCTCCTGAAACTTAAAATAAAACAGCTTAATGATTTTCTCCTCCGGCAGGAGGAAGCCCCGAAATTCCACATCTTTAAAATTCATAAGCCAGTCCTCCAACTGCGCCAGAAAAGCCTCCGCCTCCCCCAGGAAAGCGGGAGACTGCTTTCTGGCCGCTTCCTCTGCGTTCCCTCCAGGGCTTCCGGAAAGCTCCAGCTCCAGCTTCTCATACCGGTCCTGGCAGTCCGGCGCCGTATCCTTCAGTTCCCGGTAGGCAAAGAGATCAAAGCTCATCTCCTGAATGTTCTCTTCTCCCAGCTCCGGCAGAATATGCGAGATGTAGCCGGAAAACACGCCGCTGGGGGAAAGCACCAGCACATCGGAGGACTTCAGATTCTTTCTGTCGTGATAGAGAAGGTACGCCACCCGGTGAAGGGCCACCGAAGTTTTTCCGCTGCCCGCCGCGCCCTGGATCACCAGAATCCGGTCCTCGGTGTTTCGGATGATGGCGTTCTGCTCCCTCTGGATGGTGCTGACAATATTTTTCAGCTGCGTATCTCCTTTGCTTCCCAGCTCCTGGCGCAGGATCTCGTCGTCAATCTTTATGTCGCTCTCGAAGCCGTAGATCATTTTCCCCTTCCGGATTTTGTACTGCCACTTGGAGGTAATCTCCCCTTCCAGCACGCCCGCCGGCGTTTGGTAGAAAGCGGGCCCCCGGTCAAAGTCGTAAAAGAGCCCGGAAACCGGCGCTCTCCAGTCGTAGATCAGGGGCACCTTCCCAGGTCCTTCTGAGAAGTTCGCGATTCCAATGTAGAAGCGTTCCGCCTCCTCTTCCCCGGAATAGAGAAAATCCACCCTTCCAAAAAAAGGAGAATCCAGCATTTTCTTCAGCCTGCTTCTCTGCCTCAGGCTCTCCTGGTTGGCGTTGACCCGGCTTAGCAGAGCCTGCTGGTTGTCGTAATCCTCGTAGCCGTACTGATCCATCTCCGTATAGTTTTCCCAGTAGTACTCCTGCATCTGGGCGATGTCCTTCTCCCCCTCCCGGATGGAGGAGCGCAGCGCCCGCAGCTGCTCTTTTATCTTATCGGTCACTTCCTCAAGGAACCGTTTTCCGTCGTCTTTGTTCATGCCGCACTTCCTTTTATTTCCTGTCTCAAAGCCGGCGGAAGAACCGCCGTCCTGTACGAGTCGTAACCTGTAAATCATACCATTTCTTCCGGCTTCCTGCAATCCCTATCCCCCTTGTAATTTCTTCCCGGAAGATTTAAAATAGACAAAAAAACAGGAGATAAAAATGACTGACCATCCGAACATCCGAAAAAAGATTCTCTTCCACGGACGCGTGCAGGGCGTAGGCTTCCGGTATATGGCCATGCATTACGCCAGTTCCCTGGGCCTTACCGGCTGGGTGAAAAACGAAAGCAACGGCACGGTCTCCATGGAGGTCCAGGGACGCGCCTCCGGGATTGAGCGGCTGCTGGAAGCCCTGAGCCTGCGCCCCTATGTTTCCATCGAATGGATGGACGCCGAAGAGATTCCCCTCGTAGAAGAAGAAAGACGCTTCCGGATCCGATAACCGGGAGCGTCTTTTTCTCGTTTTTTAAAATTTCATACCGTACTCTTCTCTGGCAAAAGCCTCCAGCGCCGCGAAGCTGCGGATTACCTTCTCTGTGTCTATGCAGTAGGCCATCCGGAAGTATCCTTTTACCTCAAACCCGCCGCTTGGCACCAGGATGAGATTGTATTTTCTCGCTTTGATGCAGAAGGCGTTGGCGTCCTCTTCCAGGGCCTTGGGGAAGATGTAGAACGTTCCGCCCGGCCTTACCACCTCAAAGCCGATCTTTACCAGCTCGTCGTAAAGAAGCTTCATGTTGGTCTCATACACGCTCAGGTCGCTGGTCTGGTCCAGAATCTCCGCCACCGCCAGCTGCACGCTGGAGGGAGGACAGTTATGGCCGATTCCCCGGCTGATCTGTCCGCACATCACAGCCAGGATATCCGCGTCCGTAGCCGCGGGGTTCACCGCCACATAGCCAAGGCGCTCTCCCGGAATGCTCATGCTCTTGGAGAAGGAATAACAGGTGAGAGTGTTGTCGTAATACTTCGCCGGATAGGGGACCTCTTTTCCGTCAAATACAATCTCCCGGTAGGGTTCGTCGCTTACCAGGAAGATGTCGTGGCCGAACTCCTTTTGCTTCTCCCGCATCAAACCGGTCATTCTCAAAATGGTATCCTCGGAATACACGATCCCGGAAGGATTGTTGGGCGTATTAATCAGAACCGCCTGAACCTCCGGCGTCAGAAGCCTTTCAAAGGCTTCGAAATTCACCTGGAAAGTCTTCGTGTCCGCGGGAACTACCACCAGCTGGGCTCCGGTTTTTCCCACATACTCATGGTACTCTGAGAAAAAGGGCGCGAAGGTAATCACCTTATCCCCCGGTTTCGTCACGCACCGCAAAGCGTGGGCGATGGCTCCCGCCGCTCCGCTGGTCATAAAGATATGCTTTGTCTCATAAGGAAGCCCGAACCGCCTGCGAAGATGGGCGGCCACTTTCTCCCGCACGGAGGTATTGCCCAGGGAGGGGCTGTATCCGTGAAGCTCGTTGGAAGACATATTCTGAAGCATCCGGATCATCGTCTCGGTATACGCTTCCGGCACCGGCACGCTGGGATTTCCCAGACTGTAGTCGAACACATTCTCATAGCCGATCTTTTTTCCCAATTCCGTCGCGAATTCAGACTGCTCCCGGATAATGGATTTTCCGCCGAGCATCTTTTTATACATCTCGTTGATCATAACATCATCTCTCCTTCTCCGTCTTTGCCTAACACCATACCACATTTTGGGACAAATCTCAATGTTTTATGCCCCCCGCACCTTCTTCATACAGAAAAAGTAGGCGGGAATCAGGAAGCTGTCCGCGAAAATCCAGGCCAGCGCGTGGGAAAAGCAGATGCCGGTATATCCGGCCAGGGGCACCAGCACCAGTCCCGCCAGGGAACGCGCCACCATCTCAAAAGCTCCTGAGGTAATGGCGAAGACGGAAAAACCCATCCCCTGAATGGTAAACCGCACCACATTTACCAGCGTCAGAAGGCAGTAAAAGGAGGCGGTGGTAACCAGAAACTGATAGGAGTATCCGATCACCTGCTCATCCGGCTGATCCAGAAACAGCATGGAAAGCTGCCGTCCCCCCAGAAGGGCCAGCGCCAGGAGGAGAACGGAGACAGCGAATCCGCACAGGATCGCGTCCCGCATCCCCTTTCCGATGCGGTCAAATTTTCCGGCTCCCATATTCTGTCCCGTGTAGGCAGCCATGGTTCCTCCCAGAGCCTCAACGGGACAGCCCAGGAAATTCGTGATCCTCTGCGCGGCCGTCACGCCGGCCACTACCATGGATCCGAAGCTGTTTACCGCCGCCTGCACCACCAGGTTGCCCACCGCCGTTACCGAATACTGGAGCCCCATGGGGATCCCCATATAGCACAGGCGATAGAGATAAAACTTTTTCGGCTTCCATTCTTCTCTGGAAATCCGGAGAATCGGGAATTTCTTCTTCATATAAAAGAGACAGATGATTCCCGACAGTCCCTGGGAAACCACGGTGGCAATGGCCGGCCCCTCCACGCCCATGTGGAAGACCAGAATGGTAATCAGATCCAGGCCGATGTTGATAAAGGACGCCAGGGCCAGAAACAGCACCGGAGACTTGCTGTCTCCCAGGGAGCGGATCATGGCCGCCAGCACATTGTATAGAAAGGTAAACGGGATTCCCGCGAATATGATGACGATATACAGGTAGGCGTACTCAAAAATATTCTCCGGCGTATTCAAAAACGCCAGAATGGGCCTGCAGAACGCCACCACCAGAACCGTGAGGACTACGGAGAAGAAGAGGCACAGCCAGGCGCTGTTGGCTACAAAGCGCCTGAGGTCCTCCTCCCTCCTGGCTCCGAACATCTGGGCTACCGGCACGGCAAACCCGTTGCACACGCCGGTGCAGAACCCGATCACCATAAAATTCAAGGATCCGGTGGAACCCACGCCCGCCAGAGGCTCTACCCCCAGGAATTTCCCTACGATCACCGTGTCCACCATACTGTAAAACTGCTGAAACAGCATTCCCAGAAACATGGGAATGGCAAATCCTATGATCAGCTTCATAGGAGAGCCTGTGGTCATATCTTTTGTCATGATCCGCGTTACCCTCTTCCTTCTGTTTTCCCGCCGGGCTGAACGCCCGCGAACTGGCTGTTGTACAGCTGGGCGTAAAAGCCGCCCTTCTCCAGGAGCGCTCTATGAGTGCCCTGCTCTATAATATTTCCGTCTTTCATCACCAGGATCACATCCGCGTTCCGGATGGTGGACAGGCGATGGGCCACAATAAAGCTGGTCCTGCCCTCCATCATGGTCTGGAACGCTTTCTGAATCCGGATCTCGGTACGGGTATCAATCGAGGAGGTGGCTTCATCCAGGATCAGCATAGGCGGCAGGCAGAGCATGACTCTGGCGATGCACAGAAGCTGTTTCTGTCCCTGGGAAAGGTTCCCTCCATTCTCTCCGATTCTCGTATCGTATCCCTGGGGAAGGCGGCGGATAAAGCTGTGGGCGTGAGCCTTCTTTGCCGCTTCCACCACTTCCTCCTCCGTAGCTTCCGGCCGGCCCATGCGGATGTTGTCCCGCACCGTCCCGCTGCGAAGCCAGGTATCCTGAAGCACCATTCCATAAGAAGTCCGTACGTCCTCGCGTTTCAGGTTCCGGATGTCCGTATTCTCCAGGCAGACCTCGCCTTCGTCCACGTCGTAGAACCGCATCAGAAGATTGATCAGCGTCGTTTTTCCGCAGCCCGTAGGCCCTACGATGGCCACCCGCTGTCCAGGGGCCACTGCCAGGTTAAAATCCTGAATCAGCTTTTTCTCCGGCGTATAGGAAAAGAACACGTGATGGAGATCCACATGGCCCCGGCTTAACGGCAGGGCATGGGCCGGAGACGGATCCGGGGTCTGGGGCTCGGCCTCAATGAGTTCCAGAATCCTCCCCGCGCAGGCGATGGCGTTCTGAAGCTCGGTCACCACGCCGGAAATCTCGTTGAAGGGCTTCGTATACTGGTTCGCGTAGGAAAGGAAGGCGGAAAGCTGTCCTACCGTCATTCCTCCCGCTACCACGGAAAACGCCCCGGTCAGACCTACTCCCGTATACACCAGGCTGTTTACAAACCGGGTGGAGGGATTGGTAATGGAGGAAAAGAAAATTGCCCGGAGAGAATATTTCCCCAGCCTCTCGTTGAGCTCGTCAAAGCGCTTTTCGATGTTCGCCTCCTGTCCGTAGGCCTGCACCACCTTCTGATTGCCGATCATCTCGTCGATCAGAGAGGTCTGTTCCCCTCTGGCCTCCGACTGGAGCTTGAACATCGAGTAAGTCCTCCTGGCAATGAAGTTGGCCACAAGAAGGGAGATGGGCGTCAAAAGCACCACCACAATGGTAATCTTGCCGTTTACGGATATCATAAAAAGCAGCGTGCCCGCGATGGTAGCCACTCCGGTAAAGAGCTGGGTAAAGCCCATGAGAAGGCCGTCCGCGAACTGGTCCACATCCGCCACCACACGGCTGACGATTTCCCCGGTAGAATGGACGTCCAGATATTTCAACGGCAGAATCTCAATTTTCTCAAAGGCCCGCTCCCGGATGTCGCGGGTCACCCGGTAGACAATCCGGTTGTTGCATACGTTCATGATCCACTGGGCGGCCATGGTGACAACCACAATGATCCCGATCCGGGTAAGAATCCTCAGGATCTCCGGGAAGTTCACCTCTCCCGGACCAAGGATCTCATCCACCGCCTGTCCCGTCAGCACCGGGACATAGAGCGTCAGCGCCACGGAGATTCCCGCAGTCAGAAGAGAAAAGAAAACCCAAAGGCCGTAGGGCCGGATATAGGTTAAAATTTTTCCGATGATTTCTTTCTGTGTTCCTTTTTTCATGCCATCTCCTCCCTGGGAAACTGGGCGTAATACGTCTCCCTGTATACCGGACAGGTTTCCAGCAGTTCCTCGTGCCGTCCGATTCCCGCCACTTCCCCGTCGTCCAGCACAATTATTTTATCTGCGTACTGAATGGTAGACGCTCTCTGAGAAACAAGAAACACCGTCATCTGGCCGGGCAGGTTCCGTATGGCCTCCCGCAGTCTGGCGTCCGTAGCGAAATCCAGGGCGGAAGCGCTGTCGTCCAGGATCAGGACTTCCGGCTTTCTCACCAGGGCCCTGGCAATGGTCAGCCTCTGCTTCTGCCCGCCGGAGAAATTCCTGCCCTCCTGCTCCACATAGGCGTCCAGCCCGGCTTCCTTTCCTGCCACTACGTCGCCGGCCTGAGCGGCCTGCACCGCGTCCAGAAGCTCCTGCTCTGTGGCTTCTCCATTGCCCCAGAGCAGATTTTCCCGAATGGTCCCTTTAAACAGAACGGCCTTCTGCATGACAATGCCGATCTTTTTTCTGAGATCCTGGATTTTATACTCCCGCACGTCTTTTCCATTTATCTTTACCGTCCCTCTGGTGGCGTCGTAAAATCTGGGAATCAGATGGACTAAAGAAGTTTTGCCGG
>CALWMW010000087.1 GCA_944382085.1 uncultured Lachnospiraceae bacterium
AAGCAGGGCGTCCAGAATCGCGTCGGAAATCTGGTCGCAGATCTTGTCCGGGTGTCCTTCGGTTACGGATTCGGAGGTAAATAAAAGTCTTTCCATCTTCTCTTCCTTTCTTTTGCTGAGCAGAATGCCACCTTCCGCACTGCTCATTGCGCCTTTTCTGCGTTACTCCGCAGTGCACGCCCAGGAAGCTATGCTTCCTGGGCTCACGGGCTTCGCCCTATGGAAGGTGACATAGATGCCGTCATTCATGCAAGCATGAAAACGTCCTCCATGTCACCTTCCGCACTGCTCATTGCTTTCGTGAAAAAAAAGGTCCGCTTAAAAGCGGACCCGTTATATACTGATAACCAAATCCTCTTATTGTTCGATTAAACTCGCTCAGGCTGGCACCTTCCGCTGCGCGGGGTTGCCGTGACTTCACAGATCCTATGTATCTCCATCACTCTGAATAAGAGAAACTTCTTACAATATTCAATTTGTTTATCATGTATCCTACAATACACCTGCTCTGGCTGCTTGTCAACCTACACGGAGGCGAAACTTTCGGATCTCACGCTCATCCGATACTTTTTCCATCTCGGCTCCCAGGCTTCGGAGCTTCTCGTCAAACCGCTCATAGCCGCGCTCGATATAATGGATATCATCGACAATTGTGATCCCGTCGGCCGCCAGTCCGGCGAGCACCAGAGCTGCCCCAGCCCTCAGATCCGGGCTGGATACCTGCGCGCCTGTAAAGCGCTCCACGCCCTCGATAATCGCCGTATTGCTCTCTACTTTGATATTCGCGCCCATGCGTGCCAGCTCATCCACATATTTAAACCGGTTTTCGAAAATACTTTCCGTGACAATACTGCTGCCCTTTGCCAGAGCCAGAGCCACCGTAATCTGCGGCTGCATATCCGTAGGAAAGCCCGGGTAAGGAAGGGTCTTCACATTTGTGCACTTCAGCCCCTTCGCGCAGACCACGCGCACCGCATCGTCCAGTTCTTCGATCTCGCAGCCAATCTCCAGAAGCTTCGAGGTCGCCGCCTCCAGATGCTTGGGAATCACATTTTTCACCGTCACATCGCCTCTTGTGACCGCGGCAGCGAACATAAAAGTGCCCGCCTCAATCTGATCCGGAATAATCGGATACTCTGTGCCATGGAACCTCTCCACGCCGCGGATACGGATGATGTCCGTACCTGCTCCCTTGATATTCGCCCCCATGCTGTTCAGGAAGTTGGCCACATCAACCACATGGGGTTCCTTGGCCGCGTTTTCAATCACGGTATTCCCTTCCGCCATGGAAGCGGCCATCATAATATTAATCGTAGCTCCCACGGAAACCACGTCCAGGTAAATATGGCTCCCACGGAGCTTCTTCGCCTCCGCCACAATAAAGCCATATTCAATCTTCACGTCAGCTCCCAGGGCGCGGAATCCCTTCAGATGCTGATCAATAGGACGGCTTCCAATATTGCAGCCGCCCGGCAGAGGCACCTTCGCCCTCTTATACTTTCCAAGCAGAGCGCCCAGAAGATAATAGGAGGCACGAATCCGCTTGATGTACTCATAGTCTACACTGAAATCCCCTATCTGGGAACCATTTATCTTAACGGTATGGCGCTCTTTTCGTTCCACGCGCGCACCGATCTTCTGCATCGCTTCCAGCAGGACATTAATATCCCGCACATCCGGAAGATTTTCTACCACGACTGTCTCATCTGTCATAATCGCAGCCGCAAGGATCGCTAAAGCAGCGTTCTTCGCGCCGCCAATCTCTACTTCACCAACGAGCGGGTTACCGCCTTTAATCACATACTGATCCATAACTACTCCCAGCTCTTTCTAAATCTGTTTTCAGTTATCTCTATCATTTATCATACCAGTCTTGCTGTTGTCTATCTTGTCTGTTTTCCGCCAAAACTATTCCCGTTTTGGTCTTTAACTAGTATAACACGATCTTTTGATTTGTAAATACCTGATGTAAAGGGCAAACTGCTGAAAAACCGGGCGCAGACAGGGCCCTTTTCTTCTACCACATTATAGCACAGGCTGTCTGTCCTGTCATTTTACAATTTTATTTCATATACTTTACATTTTATAGATATTCTGCCGCTATCTTTCCCGGAGAAAATGGATTATAATGGGAAACAGCACGAAAGAGGAGAACAGATTATGAAACCGATTTTTTTCATTGATTACGATAACACCATTTTCAGCCACCGTACCTGGTCCGTTCCGGAAAGCGCGCTCCAGGCTCTTGAGAGCCTGAAAGCGGATGGTTTCCGCGTAGCCCTTGCCAGCGGCAGGGCCTTTCGGAGCAGTGAGCTGCCAGAGGAATTTCATGGACGGTTCGTTCCGGACGGACTGGTAAGCGCCAATGGAGCCATCCTGGAAGCGGAGGGCCGGCTGATCCGCGAAGAATACTTTAAACCGGAGCTCCAGAGGCGGATCCTGGACTACGTGACGGAAAAAGGCTACTGCCTGATCTCCAATTATGAGGGAACCTGGTGCACCTCCAATCTGGAACGTTTCAAATCCCTGTCCACCAACAGCAGGCGGAAAATACTTCCTGAAGAGGGCAAAGCCTTCCTTTCCCTGTATGAGAGCCCCCGCCCCTCCTTTTTTCTGGCAGACACCAAAGAAGCCATCGCGGATGTCCAGGCGCATTTTCCGGAAACCCGTCTTCTCTATATGGGCGACGAGTCTGGAGGAGCAGACATCATTCCCAAAGACAGCGGCAAGGATCTGGGCGCCGCCTGCCTGCTGGATTATTTTCATATTTCATGGGAAGATACCGTCGCCATCGGCGACAGCATGAACGATATTGATCTGATCCGAAAGGCAGCCTTTGGCATCGCCATGGGAAACGCTATGCCGGAGGTGCGGGCGGCGGCTGATTACACGGCTGCGGATATTGACAGAGATGGACTGGCAGACGCCATCACCCAGGCACGTCAGTGGGCCTGCAGCCGCGGATAGGATGAAATTCAGAAAATCCCCTGCCAGTTCCAGATTTCGAAGCTGACAGGGGATCCTGTTTGTTCATTTCTACCTGTCCCCGAAGGGCCTCTTCACATCCGTGAGTCCGGATTCTTCCACGAGCCGGCGGAACAGCTCGTCGCCCACGCAGACTACGGTTTCTTCGTGCAGAAAATCCGTGATATCCGCGTCAAACAGAATATTTGCCTGAGCAGGAAATTCTTCGTCTCCGTCCCAGAAAATGAATTCCAGCGGCATACAGTCGAAAGCATATATCCGATAGCCAGCGTCGCCCTGCTTCAGCCTTTGGCCGCCCAGGGCTTCACAGGCGCGGCGCAGCTCTTCCAGGCGCCCGTCGAAAGCTCTGGCCGCCGCCTCAAGCACATTACGCTTAAATGCCGCGTCGAAGGGCGCGGCCCGCTTTACCTCCCGGAAGGGTACAAAACTTCCAGCTACCCGCGCTCCCGGTTTTGAATAATAAAAAAGATGATAAATCGTCATCACCGTATTAAAAGCAAGCTCCCGCTGCGGTTCTTCCTCCAGCGTAATCATCCCGGTCCGCTGGTCCAGCCGGTACCGCTGATTAAAATAAGTAATGTAATGCGCCTCGCCATCATCCTCCAGTCGGAATCTTTCCTTTAATTCTAAACGATCCAATTTCAGATATTTTTCTCTCCATGCGTCGCAGAGCGCCAGATATCTGTCCTGCTCTTTTTCCGGAGAGTCCGCGTACTTTTCCCTCATTATGTTCCTCCCTGATTCCTGCCGGCAGTATGATTCCCGGCTTAAAAAAGGCTTCCGTAACGGCGCTCCCGCCTGCGGCAGCGTCTCTGGTACATCTCATTCAGAAGCAGCACCGCCACGTACTCCTCCGTCCAGTTTTTTCCCGTATTTTCCTGCGCCGCCAGTTCATCCTGATACGCCCCTTTATCCAGCTTTTCATAGATGCTCCGGACCATTCTGCGGATCAGAAGCTTATCCGGGTACTCGTCAAACATCAGGCTCCCCTCATACTCCATCCGGTCGCAGGCTTCCTCTACCAGCGGCTGAATCTGTCTAG
>CALWMW010000088.1 GCA_944382085.1 uncultured Lachnospiraceae bacterium
AACTGGATTTTGACAAGGCGATTGAAGACCGGGAACTGATCAACAGCGTTCACCCGGTGGCCCAGAGACAGAAAATTACCCGAGGAGACGGAGAGGATAAAGATGTGCTGGCGCTGGCGTCGGATGGGGAAGACGCGGTGGTGCAGGTATTCTTTATCCGGGACGGGAAAATGATCGGACGGGATCATTTCTATCTCCGCGTGGCGCCTCAGGATACCAAGGCGGCGATTTTAAACAGTTTTATCAAACAGTTTTATGCCGGCACGCCCTTCGTCCCCAAAGAACTGATGCTGGAGACGGAGATCGAGGACCATGAGATCCTTGAGGACTGGCTTGGCGAAAGGCGGGGACAGAAGGTACATCTGCGCGTCCCCAAGAAAGGAACGAAAGAAAAGCTGGTGGAACTGGCGGCGGAAAACGCGGCCATCGTGCTGCGCCAGGACAGAGAGCGAATCAAGCGGGAGGAGGGCCGGACCATCGGCGCGGTCCATGAAATTGAAAAACTCCTGGGAATTCCCAGCGCCATGCGCATGGAAGCCTACGATATTTCCAATACCAACGGCTTTGAGTCGGTCGGTTCCATGGTTGTCTATGAAAAAGGGAAGCCTAAGCGGAGCGATTACCGGAAATTTAAGATCCGTACGGTAAAGGGGCCGGACGACTATGCCAGCATGGAAGAAGTGCTTACCAGAAGATTTTCCCACGGACTTCGGGAAAAAGAAGAACTGGAGCGAAAAGGGGCGGCCGGGGAACTGGCCAGCTTCAGCCGTTTTCCGGATCTGATCCTTATGGACGGAGGAAAGGGCCAGGTAAACATCGCCCGGAAGGTTCTGGAAAATCTGGGCCTGACGATTCCCGTCTGCGGAATGGTGAAGGATGATTTCCACAGAACCAGGGGGATTTACTTTGAAAACACGGAGCGGGAGCTGGATCCGCGTTCAGAAGGCTTTAAACTGGTTACGAGGATCCAGGACGAAGCCCACCGGTTTGCGATTGAGTATCATAAAAGCCTTCGGGGAAAGCAGCAGATCCGTTCAATCCTGGATGATATTCCGGGGATCGGAGAATCCAGAAGGAAAGCGCTGATGCGGAATTTCAAATCGATTGAGGCGATCCGGGAGGCTTCCCTGGAAGAACTGGCCGCGGTGCCTTCCATGAACGCGCCCAGCGCCAGAGAGGTCTATGACTTTTTCCATTCGGAAAAAGAAAACCGCGGGGAATCCGAGCCCTGAGATGGTGGACAAATTCCTTTTCATTCTTTATAATAGTAGAAAACGGCTGCCGGGAACGTGACAGCGCGGTCAGCAGGAAAAGCAGAGATGGAGGATAAGTGAAAATGGCAAGCAGTGTTTCGATTGAAAAGCTGGCGGATAAAATGAACCTTACCAACGTACTTCCAGGGGTGGACATGACAGGGAAAAAGATTGTCACCTCGGAAATTAACCGTCCGGCTCTTCAGCTCACAGGGTATTTCGATCATTTTTATTCCCAGAGAGCCCAGATTATCGGCTATGTGGAGTACACGTATCTGGAGCACCTTCCCAGAGAAAAGAAGATTCCCGTTTATGAGAAGTTTTTGTCGTACCATGTGCCCTGTATTATCTATACTACGATGACGGAGCCGGATGAAGACATGCTGCGTCTGGCGGAGAAGTATGAAGTTCCGGTCTTTACGACGAAGGCTTCGACCTCCGTTTTTATGGCGGAGGTGATCCGCTGGCTGAATGTGGAACTGGCCCCCTGTATTTCCATTCACGGCGTTCTTGTGGATGTATACGGCGAGGGCGTTATGATTATGGGGGAGAGCGGAATCGGAAAGAGCGAGGCGGCGCTGGAACTGATTAAGAGAGGACACCGTCTTGTGACGGACGACGTGGTGGAGATCCGGAAGGTGAGCGATGAGACGCTGATCGGAACGGCTCCGGACATCACCCGGCATTTTATCGAGCTGCGCGGAATCGGAATCATTGACGTGAAGACGCTTTTCGGTGTGGCAAGCGTAAAGAACACGCAGTCCATTGACCTTGTGATCAAGCTGGAAGAGTGGGACCGGGAAAAAGAGTACGACCGTCTCGGCCTGGAAGAACAGTACACGGAATTTCTGGGGAACAAAGTGGTATGCCAGTCTCTGCCCATCCGTCCGGGACGGAACCTGGCTGTGATCGTGGAGGCAGCCGCCGCGAACCACCGTCAGAAGAAGATGGGGTACAACGCGGCCCAGGAGCTGTACAACCGTGTGCAGAACAGCCTGATGAAAAACAGAGAGGACAACTGACCGGAGGGTATGAAAATGAAAAAATACTGTTTTGGAATCGACGTAGGAGGAACCAGCGTAAAATGCGGCCTGTTTACCACGGAGGGGGAAGTACTGGAGAAGTGGGAAATCCCTACCCGCACCCAGGAAAACGGAAAGCACATCCTTCCGGATGTGGCTGCGTCCATTCTCGGTAAGCTGGAAGAAAAAAACATCGCCAAAGAAGAGGTGGAGGGCGTAGGAATCGGAGTTCCCGGCCCTGTGAACGAGAGCGGGGAGGTTCCGGTGGCGGTTAACCTTCACTGGGGCCATGTGTGTATTGAGCGGGATCTGGGAGAGATGACCGGTCTCAAGGTGAAAGCGGGAAACGACGCCAATGTAGCTGCGCTGGGAGAAATGTGGAAAGGCGGAGGCGAAGGACGCCGAAGCCTGATCATGGTGACTCTGGGAACGGGAGTCGGAGGCGGCATTATTGTAAACGGACAGGTGATCGCCGGAGCCCACGGAGCAGGAGGAGAGATCGGGCATGCCCACGTGGAAGACTCGATTTCCGATCCCTGCAACTGCGGAAACTGCGGCTGCCTGGAACAAGTGGCTTCGGCTACCGGCATCGTGCGCCTGGCCAAGGAGGAACTGGCAGGGACGAAGGAGCCTTCTGTGCTGAGAGGAAAACATCTTTCCGCCAAAAGCGTATTTGACGCGGTAAAGGAAGGGGACGCCGCTGCCATCCGGATTGCCGAGCGGTTCGGAGGCTATCTGGGGAAAGCCCTTTCGGTCTTTGCGGCGGTAGCGGATCCTCAGGTGATCGTAATCGGCGGCGGCGTATCCAAAGCCGGTCCCATTCTTTTGGATTATATAGTAAAGAACTTTAAACAATATGCGTTCCCGGCCTGCAAGGAGACCGAGTTCGTCCTGGCGAAACTGGGAAATGACGCGGGAATCTACGGCGCCGCGAAGCTGGTGCTGTAAAGCGCCGGGAACCGACGCGCCGGTTTTCCGCCAGGGAGATCAGCATGGAGAACTGCCGTACAGGCGCCAGGAAGCGAAGAGACGCTTCCGGATTTGCCTGTACGGCTTTTCCTGTATGAAAGGGGAAAAATGAATCAGAAAACATACGGATTGGGAAGAAAAATTTATCTGGAGCTTCAGCCTCCTGCGGAAGAAGACGCAAGAGGGGACCGAGAACGGCTGCTGGAGGAACTGGAGGCCCAGGGGATCCGGGCGGCGCTTCCTCTGAGCGTCTTACGAAGCCTTTATCCCTTCTGCCGGGAGGCGGAAGGACGCGTGACCGCGGCCCTAGGATGGCAGGGAGAGAAATGGGAGGTTCTGGGACTGGAGGCAGGGAATACCGCAAGATCCCAGTACGGCGCGGCAGTGGATCTGGGAAGTACGACGATTATGATGGAGGTGATTGACCTGAATACCGGGGAGAAGGTCGCCTCCCAGAGTATCTTTAATCCTCAGATTCCCTACGGGGAGGAGATCCTGAGCCGGATTTTCTACACCAAGGATCAGCCGGACCATTTAATGGAGCTGCAGAAAAAGACAGCGGAAGGGGTGAACCGCCTGCTGCGCCTCTGCGAAAACGAGAGCGGCGTATCCGGAAGCGATATTCTGTGCATGACCGTAGCGGGAAATACTACCATGACCCACCTCCTTTTGGGGCTGTTTCCCTGGCCGGTGTTTGAGACGCCTTTCGCTCCGGTAGCCAAAGAAGGAGGCTTCTTCCTGGGAGCGGAGCTTGGCATAGAAATTCCGGGGTATGCGTACGTCTTTCCGGCGGCGGCCAATTATCTGGGAGGAGATATTATCAGCGGACTTCTGGAGGCCGGATTCGATCGGGAAAAGGAGCTGTCCGTTTTTATTGACATCGGAACGAACGGGGAGCTGGTAGCCGGGAACTCGGAATTTCTTCTGGCAGGAGCCGGAGCGGCCGGGCCTGCGCTGGAAGGAGGCATCAGCCGGTACGGAATGCGGGCGGAAGCGGGAGCGGTAGACGGCGTCTCCCTGGTCCGGGGGCGGCTGGATCTCCATACCATCGGAGGGGAAAAGCCGCGGGGGATCTGCGGCTCCGGAATCACGGAGCTTCTGGCGGAGCTGTTTCTGGAAGGCTGGGTGGATTCGGCGGGCAGTCTGAACGAAGGCTGCTCCGAAAGAATCATAAAAGTGAAGAATCATCTAGATCCTGAGAAAGAGGAGCTGGCGGTCTGCTACGCCTGGGCGGAAGAATCGGCACAGGGGGAAGACCTGGTCTTTACGCAGTCCGACATACGGGAGTTTATCCGGACGAAGGCGGCGGCGCATACCATGGTGGAATATCTTCTTTCGGAATTCGGTCTGGAAGGGGAGGAAATCAGCCGCTTTTATCTGGCAGGAGGATTTGGAACGCATCTGAACCTGGAGGCGGCGGTTACCATTGGCCTGTATCCGGATCTGCCAAGGGAAAAATTCCGGATTTTGGGAAACGCCTCCCTGAAAGGGGCGGCCCGCCTTTTGACGGATCAGAAGGCGCTGGAAGAAGTTCGGAGGCTGGCGGAGCGGATTACGTATCTGCAGTTTGGAAATGCCGGAGATTTTCTGGAAAAAATGTACAAAGCTCAGTTCCTGCCGTATACGGATCTGGAACAGTATCCCACGGTAAAGGAAAAACTGAGAGAACGGCGGACCAAAACGCGGGAACCGAGGGGAGGAGAAAGGTGAAAATCGTTTTAGCGGCGGTAAACGCGAAATACATTCATTCGAATCTGGCAGTTTACAGCCTGAGAGAAAGCGCGGGGGAATACCGGGAGGATATCCGACTGATGGAAGCCACGGTAAACCAGCGGGAAGAAGAACTGTTCTCCATGATTTACCAGGAACAGCCGGAGCTTCTCTTTTTTTCCTGCTATATCTGGAACCGGGAACTTATCCTACAGACGGCGGAGAACCTGAGAAAGGTACTGCCCCGGACGAAAATCTGGGCGGGGGGCCCGGAGGTCTCCTGGGAACCCCTGGAATTCCTCAGGGAACATCCACAGCTCGACGGCGTGATGCGGGGGGAGGGGGAGATTACCTTCCCAAGGCTGCTGGCTTATTACGAGAGAGGGGAAGGAAGGCTGGAGGAGATTCCAGGTCTGGCATTTCAAAATTCCGCCAGGCGGACGGGGGACTGCCCGGACGGCTCTGCGCCTTTCCTGGAAACCGGCCCGGCGCTTCTGCCCGCGATGGATGATCTGCCTTTTGTATATGAAACGCTTTTGGAAAAAGGAGGTTCTTTTGAAAACCGGATCCTCTACTATGAGAGCAGCCGGGGCTGTCCTTTCGGATGCAGCTACTGCCTCTCCGCCGCGGAGAAAAAGGTACGGTTCCGCAGCCTTGCCCTGGTAAAAAAAGAGCTTTCCTTCTTCCTGGAGAAAAGAGTGAAGCAGGTGAAATTCGTAGACCGGACGTTTAACTGCAATCCTGCCAGAACCCTGGAACTTTTCCGTTATCTTGAGGAGCACGACAATCAGGTGACCAACTTTCATTTTGAGATTTCCGGGGATCTTCTGACAGAGGAAGAAATCCAGGCGCTTTCCCGGATGCGTCCGGGCCTGGTTCAGCTGGAGATCGGCGTGCAGTCTGTCAATGAAAAAACCATGAAAGCCATTCACAGGGAGGCTTCCTTTGAGAAAATACAGGACCACGTGAGGAAAATCGCGGCCGCGGGAACGGTACATCAGCATTTGGACCTGATTGCCGGACTGCCCTGGGAGGATAAAGAGAGCTTTGCCGATTCTTTTAATCAGGTCTACCGGCTCAGGCCCCAGGAGCTGCAGCTTGGCTTTCTGAAGGTTCTTGGGGGATCGCCTCTCTATTCGGAAGCGGAATCGTACGGGATTGTTTACAGAAGCCGACCGCCCTATGAGGTACTGCAGACGAACTGGCTGTCCTGCGGGGAGCTTCTGGAACTCAAGGAGACGGAAGAAGCGCTGGAGATTTTTTACAACAGCGGACAGTTCCGCTATACCATTCGGGCTTTGGAGGAGCGTTTCTCCAGTCCGTTCTCTCTGTATGAAGCGCTGGGGGCTTTTTGGAAAAGCCGCACGGAACCGGGGAGACAGTATTCCAGAATGCAGAGAATGGAGCTGCTGCTTCGCTTCGCGCGGGAAAAGGATCCGGAACGGGAGCCGCTGTACGAGGAACTCCTGACTCTGGATCTGTATCTCAGAGAGAAGGCGAAATCCAGGCCGGGGTGGAAAAAGGAAAAGGAGGGAGACCGGGAAAAGGCGGAAGCCTTCTACCGGAAAGAAGCCGAATCCTGGAAGCATCTTTCCAACTATCGGGGAAGAAGCTGGAAACAGCTGATGCATATGACCCATCTGGAGCACTTCCGCTTTGACGTCCTGGGGAAGAGAGAAGAAAAAGACGTCTGGATTCTGTTTGACTACGAGAGAAGGGATCCTCTGACCTATGACGCCGGGATCCGGGAACTGACGCTGACGGAGGAAACTGCGTAAAAGCGGGAAAAGGAGAGAAACATGAGAAACAGCTACATTGCTTTGGATCTGGAGACCACGGGCCTGAAACCGGAAGCGGACCATATTCTGGAAATCGGGGCGGTAAAGGTAGAGGAAGGCGAGGTTACAGGAACCTTTTCCACCTTTGTGGACTGCGGAATCTCCATTCCCCCTTTTATCACAGAGCTTACGGGAATTACCGGAGAGATGGTCCGGGGCGGCCCCACTCTAAAGCAGGCGCTGGAAGCGTTCCTGGACTTTTCGGGGGAGGAGGCGCTCCTGGGACATAACCTTACGTTTGACTATGGATTTGTAAAACAAAATGCTTCCGCCCTTGGCATTCCTTATGAGAGAAAAGGACTGGATACGTTAAAAATCGCCCGGTGCTGTCTGCCTGGTCTTCCCAAAAAATCGCTGGATCAGGTGTCCGCTTATTATGGAATTCCCCAGGAACAGCATCACCGGGCGCTGGACGACGCTCTGACCGCTGCCAGGATTTACGAACGGCTCAAAGAAGAGTTTTCCGAAACCTATCCCCAGCTGTTCCAGGAGCTTCCTCTTTTTCACAAAGTAAAAAAGAAAAGCCCGGCTACAAATTCACAAAAAGTCTACTTGCGGGATTTACTAAAATATCATAGAATAAATGATAACGTCAAAATCGAGGAGCTGACCAGGAGCGAAGCTTCCCGGATCATCGACGGCATTATTCTAAAATACGGAAAAATTAAGAGGTGAAAGGGTATGATGAACTTTCGTGACTCAAAAACAAAGCAGAGAGTAGCGGCAGCGATTGTGATTGTCATTGTAGCGGCTATGGTACTGGGTATGCTGCTCCCGGCCATCTATTAAAGAGGGGCCTGGCGCACAGAGAAAACCAAACGGGTGAAGGGAAGAAGCATGAAGAAAGGAATACGGTGTATAGCGGCGGCGTTTTTCTGCCTTGCCCTGCCCTGGGCAGCGCAAAGCTGCGAGGCGGGCGAGAATGTAATCAGCGAAGGCGTGTATATTAACGGCATAGAGGTAAGCGGAATGACGGAATCCCAGGCGGAAGCCGTGGTGGAGGAACAGGTGCAGGCGCTTTCCGACTCGGTAATTACGCTCACCATGGACGAGGATCAGGAATCCAGGACCTGGGGGGAGCTTGGCCTTCAGTGGAAGAATACCGATCTGATTACGGAGATCGGCCATCTGGGTACCACGGGGAATATTGTCCGGCGCTACAAGGAACAGAAGGACCTTAAAAATCAGAATATGCACTTTGAGATTGCGTATACCATCGACGAAAACGCCCTGAAGGAGTTTGTGGACGGGATGAGCGTCTACAATTCAGAGCCGGTGGAAGGCTCTGTGTACATGGGCGACGATGGAATGCTTTATGTGGAAGGAGGAACCGACGGGCTTACGCTGGATGCGGACGCCACGTTGGCGGCTCTGGAAGAGCACATCGAAGGATGGACGGCGGGAGACACCGTGATTGAGGCTGTGGTGGAAAGAGTATCCCCGGAGGTGACGGCGGAAACTCTCAGCAAAATGACGGATGTGCTGGGAAGCGCGACTACAGACTACTCTGCCTCTTCCGCGACCAGAGCGCAGAATATCGCGACCGGTACCTCCAAAATCAATGGAACGCTTCTGCTGCCGGGAGAAAGCTTTTCCGTAACCGCCGCGGTGGTGCCTTTTACCGCTGAGAACGGATACGGGCTGGCGCCTTCCTATGAAAGCGGTCAGGTCGTTGACAGCTACGGCGGAGGCATTTGTCAGGTTTCCACGACTCTTTACAATGCTGTGCTGAAAGCGGAACTCCAGGTGGATCAGAGATCCAACCATACTATGACGGTCTCTTACGTGGATCCCTCCAAGGACGCCGCCATAGCGGAAGGGCTGATGGACCTTGTGTTTACCAACACGTTGGAGACTCCGGTTTATATTGCCGGATCGGCGTACGGCGGCGTGCTGAATTTTTCCATCTATGGAGAAGAGACCAGGCCGGCAAACCGTACCATTGAGTTTGTCAGCGAGGTGACGGGCCGGACGGATCCGGCCAGCAATATACGGCTGGTAGCGAAGACCGATCAGAACGTGGGATATCTTGCGCAGGTACAGTCGCCCCATGAAGGGCTGTCCGCTGTTCTGTGGAAAAACATTTATTACGACGGCGTTCTGGATGAAACGATCCAGGTAAACAGCAGCACGTATGAAGCGACCCCGGCCATCTGGGAGGTGGGCGTTGTCTCCTCCAACCAGGCGGTGACCAGCGCTTTGTATTCCGCGATCGGGCAGAACAATCTGCAGCAGGTGCAGACGATCCTGGCAAACGGCGTCCAGGCCCAGGCGCCGCAGACGGAGACGCCGCAGACCCAGGCGCCGCAGACGGAAGCGCCGCAAACCCAGGCGCCGCAGACAGAAGCGCCGCAGACCCAGGCGCCGCAGACAGAAGCGCCCGCAACAAACCCAAGTACGGATGTTACGATTCTTCAATAGCAGAAAGGCGGCCAGAAATGAGAACAGGAAAACTGGAAGAAGGAGCGCTGAAGCGGTCGGTCCTCGGCGCCCTTTATCCCAATCCCTCCCAGCGGCAGCAAAAGTACGGGGCGGACTGCGCGGTTTTTGAGACGGGCTCCGTACAGGCGGCAGCCAGCGCTTCTTCGGTGCCCGGATTTGAAGGACGGCCGGAGTGGAGTCTGCTGTCCGCGGCCAATCATTTGTATGCCGGAGGGTTCGCGCCGCGCTACTATTTGCTCCAGGCCGCGTTTCCGGCGGACTGGGAAGAAAAAGAGATCCGAGAGAAAATGCAGAACCTGGCAGAAGAGGCAAAAAAGCGCTCGATCGCAGCGGCGGGGGGCCACACCCAGATCTGCCGGGAGCTTGCCTCCCCCTGGTATGCAGTCACCTGCCTGGGGGAGCAGAACGGAGCAGAAGCTTTACGCCCGGAAGCAGGGTGGGATTTGGTGGTGACCCGCCAGATCGCTCTGGCCGGGACGGCGGCTCTGGCTCAAAAAGGGGAGGAGGAGTTAAATCGGACCTTCCCTTCTTCTATGATTGGAAGAGCCAGCGCGTTTTCCCAGTGGATGCTGGTAAAACAGGAGGCGGAAACCGCGGCCCGGATGGGAGACTGCCGAATGCGCGATCTGTCCCAGGGAGGGATTTTCGCCGCGCTCTGGGAATTCGCCCAACGGTGGGAGTTGGGACTGGAGGCGGATCTGAAGAAGATTCCCATCTGCCAGGAGACGGTGGAGATCTGCGAGTATTTTGACCTGAATCCCTACTGCCTTTATTCCGGAGGCTCTCTTCTGATCGGAACGCCGAAGGGAGACGCGCTTGTGGAAGCGCTCAGGGAAAAGGGAATTCCCGCCGTCCGGATCGGAAGGCTTACGGGAGAAAAGGCGAGAAGGATCTACAACGGAGAGGAATGCCGGTATCTGGACCGTCCCGCCCAGGATGAATGGTATCGTTTTGAGGATAGGAGAAGTTCCAAATGAGAGAACAGATTTTAACATTTCTGGAAAAGAACAGCAAAATTGATCTGAGCGAGCTGGCCGTGCTTCTTGGCTCCAGCGAAGCGGTAATCGCCAACGAGGTGGCGCAGATGGAAAAGGAACAGGTGATCTGCGGCTACCATACGCTGATCGACTGGGAGAAGACCTCCTCGGAAAAGGTCACCGCCCTGATTGAAGTCCGGGTGACGCCCCAGAGAGGCCAGGGGTTTGATTCGATTGCGGAACGGATTTACAATTATCCGGAGGTTCAGTCGGTTTATCTGATTTCCGGCGCTTTTGACCTCCTGGTGATTCTGGAGGGAAAAACGCTCAGGGATGTGTCCGCCTTTGTCAGCGACAAGCTCTCCACGCTGGATTCCGTGCTCAGTACGGCGACTCATTTTATTCTGAAGAAATACAAAGACTACGGAACGATATTCGGAAAGAAAACCAAGGATGAAAGGATGCTGATGATGTCTTGAGAGATCCCTTAGGAAAGAAAGTAAAGGCGATTGAGCCCTCCGGAATCCGGAAATTTTTTGATATTGTCAGCGAGATGGAAGATGTGATTTCTCTGGGCGTCGGGGAGCCGGATTTCGACACCCCCTGGCATATCCGGGACGAAGGCATCTATTCCCTGGAGAGAGGCAGAACCTTTTATACCTCCAATTCCGGGCTCAAGGAGCTGAGAGTGGAGATCTGCCGCTACCTCAGGAGAAGATTCGGCTTGGAGTACGATCCGCTGGAGGAGACGCTGGTGACGGTAGGAGGCAGCGAGGGAATCGACCTGGCTCTCCGGGCGATGCTGGATCCGGGGGACGAAGTGCTGATTCCCCAGCCCAGCTATGTCTCCTATCTGCCCTGCACGGTGCTGGCGGACGGAGTGCCGGTGATCCTGGAGCTGAAAGAAGAAAATCAGTTCCGCCTTACCAGGGAAGAGCTTCTGGAAAAGATTACGGACCGGACGAAGGTTCTGGTGTTGCCGTTTCCCAACAATCCCACAGGGGCCGTTATGAGAAGAGAAGATCTGGAGGCGGTAGCGGAGGTGGTAAGGGAAAAGGATCTGTATGTGATTTCGGACGAGATCTACTCGGAGCTGACGTATGGAGAGCCTCATATCTCCATGGCGTCTCTTCCTGGGATGAAAGAGAGGACGCTGACCATCAACGGATTTTCCAAATCCTATGCCATGACCGGGTGGAGACTCGGCTATATCTGCGGTCCGAAAGAGATCATCCGGCAGATGACCAAGATCCATCAGTACGCCATCATGTGCGCGCCGACCAACAGCCAGTACGCGGCGGTGGAAGCCCTGAAAAACGGAGACCGGGACGTGGACGCCATGCGGGAGGCGTACAATCAGCGCAGAAGGTATCTGATGTACGCGTTTCAGAAAATGGGGCTTCCCTGCTTTGAACCGTTCGGCGCTTTTTACGTTTTCCCATCCATAAAAAAATTCGGCATGTCTTCGGAAACTTTTGCCACCCGGCTTCTGGAGGAGGAACATGTGGCTGTGGTGCCGGGCACCGCGTTCGGAAACTGCGGGGAAGGATTTCTGAGGATTTCCTATGCCTATTCCCTGGAAGACCTGAAGAAGGCGCTGGGGCGTCTGGAGAATTTTGTAAAAAAGCTTTGAGGAGACAGGAAAGGTGAACATTGTTTTATTTGAACCGGAAATTCCCTCCAATACCGGAAACATCGGAAGGACCTGCGCCGCCACCGGAACAAGGCTGCATCTGATTGAACCCCTGGGATTTCAGCTGACGGAAAAAGCCCTGAAAAGGGCGGGGATGGATTACTGGAAAGAGATCGACGTCGTCCGGTATATCGATTACGAGGATTTTATGGAGAAGAATCCGGGGGCAAAAATCTACATGGCGACGACAAAGGCCAAAAAGACCTATACGGAACTTTCCTATGAACCGGACTGTTTTTTGATGTTTGGAAAAGAAAGCGCCGGAATTCCGGAAGAGATATTAAAAGATCATCCGGATACGTGCATGCGGATTCCCATGATCGGAGAGACCAGATCGCTGAATCTGTCCAACGCCGCGGCGATTGTGCTGTATGAGGCCCTGCGGCAGAACGGGTTTCCCGGAATGCGGCTTCAGGGGGAGCTGACCAGATTCCAATGGGAATAAAAGAGGAGAGAGAAGATGGAACTGCCAGCAGAATTTTTAAAGAGAATGCAGGATCTTCTGGGAAGCGAGTATGAAGCCTTTCTGCAGGCCTTCCAGGAGCCGAGAAAATTCGGGCTCAGGGTGAATCCGCTCAAGATCAGCCCGGAAGAATTTGAAAAGAAAGTTCCTTTTCATCTGAAAAGGATTCCATGGACCAGGAACGGCTATTATTACGAAAAAGAGGATGACCCTGCCCGTCATCCTTTTTACTATGCCGGCCTTTACTATCTTCAGGAACCCAGCGCCATGGCGCCGGGAGAGCTGCTTTCCGTAACCGCGGGAGAGCGCGTTCTGGATCTTTGCGCCGCTCCCGGCGGGAAAGCGACGGCCCTGGGGGCAAGGCTTGGGGGCAGAGGAATTCTGGCCGCCAATGAGATCAGCGCGTCCAGGGCAAAAGCGCTTCTGAAAAATCTGGAGGTATTCGGCATACCGAATTCCCTGGTGCTAAACGAGATCCCGGCCCGCCTGGAGGAACGCTTCCCGGAGTTTTTTGATAAAATCCTGGTGGACGCGCCCTGCTCCGGAGAGGGAATGTTCCGCAAGGACGCCGCCAACGCCAGGGCCTGGAGCCTGGAAAAAGTGCGAAGCTGCGCCGTTATCCAGAAGGACATTACGGTGCGCGCCGCCAGGATGCTTCGTCCGGGAGGAATGCTGCTTTACTCAACCTGTACCTTCTCTCCGGAAGAGAACGAACAGGTGGTTTCCCATGTGCTGAGGGAATGCCCGCAGCTTCACCTGACGCCGCTTCCGCTCTATGAAGGCTTTTCTAAAGGGCGGCCGGAGCTTGCCGGTGGAGAAGAAGAGATTCAAAACTGCGTACGCCTTTTCCCGCACCGGATCGGGGGAGAAGGACATTTTCTGGCGCTTTTTCAAAAAGAAGGAAGGCTTCCGGATCTCCTGGAAGAGAGAGGATCCGCAAAGGGAAGGATTTCCGCGGAAGAGGAATCGCTTCTGGACGCCTTTTTCCGGGACGTATCCTGGAGCGTGGAAAAGAACCGCATAGAAGTCCGCAAAGGACAGGTCTATCTTTCGCCGCCCACAGAGCTTCCCCTTGGGGGAATGAATTTTCTCAGAAGCGGACTTTATCTGGGGGAAATCAAAAAGAACCGGTTTGAACCGTCGCAGTCTCTGGCGATGGCTTTGAGAAAGGAGGAATATTCCTCCGTGATTGATTTTGAGCCTGAAGATCCAAGAACGCGGCGCTATCTTAGGGGGGAGACGGTAGAAATTTCGGAAAGCCCCGCCAGAAGCGCCGGCTGGCAGCTGGTCTGCGTATCCGGGTATCCGCTGGGCTGGGGAAAACTGGTGAACGGCACGCTCAAGAACAAGTATCATCCGGGCTGGCGGATGAAAGGGTGACGAAGGGCTAGTCCAAATTGTATTCGATATCCTTCAGCTCTTCGGTATCAAAGAACTCAATAATGGAAATTCCCAGGCCGTTGCACAGCTTCAGAAGGGTAAAAATCCCTGGATTTTTCGTAGAACCGTCTAAAATGTGAAGCAGTGTGGTTAAAGGAACGGTGGAACGGTAAGAAAGCATATAGTAGGACATGTTTTTTTCTCTGCATAAGTCTTTGAGCCGGCGGATAATCAACTGATGTCCATCCATAGTAACACCTCATTGGAATGCCGGCAGCATGGGAAGCTGCTGGCTTACAAATTAATAAGTAACAATAAAGGAATAAAACAAGAGTAATACTTTTTTCCTTTCCATTACTTCCAAATATGGTGCTATTATGAAAAGAATTCCGGCTAAAAAGTCTGGCGGATGCGGAAATAGTAGGTATAAAAATAGGAAAAGCCAAGAGAAGCGTAAAGGCGGCGGGCGCGTTCGTTCTCCGCGGTTACCTGGAGGTACGCGTGGGTCGCTCCGGCTTTTTTCCCTTCTGCCAGAATGCTGGTACAGATCTGTCTGGCCAGGCCCTGACGGCGGAACGCTTCCTGGACATGGATGGCGTAGACGCCTACGTAGTCCCGGTCCAGAATTCCAAGGCCCGTGGCGATGATGGAATCGTTCCTGCAGATGCAGACGCAGATGGTGTCTTTGGGAATGGCCCGGTACATGGAGGGGACGATGAGACGGTGCGTTTCATTCGTTGTCTTTTTCAGATCAAAAAGCCCTTCGATCCAGTAGGAAGGGATCCGGTTTTTGACCTCCACATCCGGATAGGGGAAGCTAAGATCCGCCTTTGATAAATCCGCGGTCATGACGTCTGTGGTGTGCTGGATTTCATATCCGCGATTTTCCAGAACGTAATCGAAATCCTTGGAGACAAGGGGACTGATTTTAAAAACAGCCGGAGTCCCCCAGCGGCGGTAGACCGATTCACAGTAAGGAATCTTTTCCCGCCAGGGCAGAGTAGAAGAGCCGAACTGCTCCACGCTGTTGGTTCGGTGCGTATAAAAGTAAGAAAACCTGAGAATCCAGCCGTCGTAAAGTTCCATTTGATGGGACGGCCAGGCGTTCAGAGACATATCTTCCAGCTTTTTGATTTTTTCTTCCATAAAAACCTCCTGAAGCATCCGCGCTCTGCGAAGAAGAGCCGGAGGCAAAACAAACGACACGGTGGGGGATACTTTTCCCAGTATAGTACAGGAAAGATGAAAAAACAAGGCGGGAAGCGCGGCTGCAGAATCCGGAGAAAGGAGCGGGGAACACATGGAGCTTCATGAACTGAAAGAACAAAAAGAAATCGTAATCCTGGTGGGGATCGAACGGGTCGACGAAGAGGGAGTCGAGGAATCCCTGACAGAGCTGGGAGATCTGGCAAAGACAGCCGGCGCAGAGGTTGCGGGCCGGGTGATCCAGCGCAGAGAAAAAGTACACCCGGCCACCTATCTTGGCAAAGGAAAGCTTCAGGAACTCAAGGAAAAAATCTGGGAGTTGGACGCCACGGGCATTATCTGCGACGACGAGCTTTCGCCGGCGCAGATGAACCATCTTCAGGAGGAACTGGACTGTAAGATTATGGACCGGACCCTTCTGATTCTGGATATTTTCGCCCGACATGCAGTTTCACGGGAAGGAAAAATTCAGGTGGAACTGGCTCAGCTCCGATACCGGGCCGCGCGGCTTGCCGGCCTTGGAAATTCTCTTTCCCGTCTGGGCGGAGGAATCGGAACCAGAGGCCCAGGAGAGAAGCGCCTGGAGATGGACCGCAGACGGATCCGGGTCAGAATCCACCATCTGAAACAGGAACTGGAGCAGGTGGTACGTCACAGGGAACGGATCCGGGATCAGAGAAAGAAAGCCGCCCGGTATACGGCGGCCCTGGTAGGCTATACCTCCGTAGGAAAATCGGCTCTGTTCCGTCAGCTGACAGGAGAGAATGTCCTGGTGGATCCCAAGCTCTTCGCCACGCTGGATACGTGTACCAGACGGATGCAGAATGTGGGGGGACAGGAAATCCTTCTGACGGATACGGTAGGGTTTATCCGGAAACTTCCCCATACGCTGATCGAGGCGTTCAAAAGCACGCTGGAGGAGGCGGTCTACGCGGACGTACTGCTCCATGTCGTGGACGCGTCCAGTTCTCAGGCGGAGATACAGATGCACGTCGTATACGAGACCTTAAGAGAGCTGGGAGCGGGGGAAAAACCGGTCATTACCGTGCTGAACAAGCAGGATCTGCTCTCGGAGAAAAGAATTCTCCGGGATTTTCAGGCTGAGTATACCATTTTGGCATCCGCCAAAACCGGAGAAGGGATCGACAAAATACAGGAAGCGCTGGGAGAAGTGCTTCGCAGCCAGAAAATCTACATCGAACGGGTTTATCCCTACAGCCAGGGCGGAGTCCTTCCGCTGATCCGCAGCCGGGGAGAACTGGTCTCCGAAGAATACCTTCCGGAGGGGATTGCGGTGAAAGCCTATGTCCCAAAGGAAATTTATGGAAAAATCTAAAAAGTGTTGCGATAATTGCTGTTAAATTCAGACAATTAGAAACGTTCTGACCGCCCCGCTTTTTTGGTCCGAAGATTGGGCGCGCCTGTTTGACGCTTTTTTCTGTTTCCGGTCGAAAAAAGGAGAAAAACAGGGGGTTTAAATAATCTGAATATAGAATGAATAATCAAAACTATATCTAGTGACGAATGGTAAATTGCCACTATATCTAGTGCTTTTCGCGTTGACTTCCCTTTCCCTGAATGGTATACTAGGTCTTGCGGCAGAGGATGCCGCAGCCAAGGGAAAAGGAGGAAGAGAAGGTGTTTCAGGTAGTAAAGAGAGACGGAGAGATCGCGGATTTTGATCTGGCGAAAATCGGCGGCGCCATTGCCAAGGCCTTTGACGCGACGCAGATGGAGTATAATGCGGACATTACCGATCTTCTGTCCCTGCGGGTGACAGCAGATTTTCAAAATAAGATCAAGGATGGAAAAATTGACGTAGAGAGCGTTCAGGACAGCGTGGAGCATGTGCTGGTACAGGCGGGCTATGCCGATGTGGCGAAAGCGTATATCCTGTACCGGAAGCAGCGGGAGAAAATCCGCAACATGAAATCTACCATTCTGGATTACAAAGAGATTGTAAACAGCTATGTGAAGGTGGAGGACTGGAGAGTAAAAGAGAACTCTACCGTTACCTACTCTGTGGGCGGGCTGATTCTCAGCAATTCCGGAGCGGTTACTGCCAATTACTGGCTTTCCGAAATCTATGACCAGGAGATTGCAGACGCTCACCGGAACGCGGACATTCATATTCACGATCTGTCCATGCTTACCGGGTACTGCGCCGGCTGGTCCCTGAAGCAGCTGATCCAGGAAGGGCTGGGGGGAATCAAAGGCAAGATTACCTCTGCTCCGGCCAAGCATCTCTCGGTTCTGTGCAATCAGATGGTGAATTTCCTTGGAATCATGCAGAATGAATGGGCGGGCGCGCAGGCGTTCTCTTCCTTTGACACGTATCTGGCGCCTTTCGTGAAGGCGGACGGACTTACCTATCCGGAAGTGAAAAAATGCATCGAATCCTTTGTTTACGGAGTCAATACCCCCAGCCGCTGGGGCACTCAGGCGCCCTTTTCCAACATTACCCTGGACTGGACGGTTCCCGCCGACCTGGCGGAGCTTCCGGCCATTGTCGGAGGCAGGGAGATGGATTTCTGCTACAAAGACTGCAAAAAAGAAATGGATATGATCAACAAGGCCTTTATCGAGACCATGATCGAGGGAGACGCCAACGGAAGAGGCTTCCAGTATCCGATTCCCACGTATTCGATTACCAGGGACTTTGACTGGTCCGATACAGAAAACAACCGTCTTCTGTTTACTATGACGTCAAAATACGGAACGCCGTATTTTTCCAATTATATTAACAGCGATATGGAACCCAGCGACGTGCGCAGTATGTGCTGCCGCCTTCGCCTGGATCTGCGGGAGCTGCGCAAAAAGACCGGCGGCTTTTTCGGATCCGGGGAGAGTACCGGAAGCGTAGGGGTGGTTACCATCAACCTTCCCAGGATCGCGTACCTTTCCTCCAGCGAAAAGGAGTTTTATAAGCGGCTGGACCATATGATGGATCTTTCCGCGCGGTCGCTGAAGATTAAGAGGGACGTGATAACAAAGCTTCTGGAGGAAGGGCTTTATCCCTACACCAAACGGTATCTGGGAAGTTTTGAGAACCACTTTTCTACGATCGGTCTTCTGGGGATGAACGAGGCCGGGCTGAACGCTTCCTGGCTTAAAAAAGATCTGACCCATGCCGAGACGCAGCAGTTTGCCAAGGACGTACTGAACCATATGCGGGAACGTCTGGTGATCTATCAGGAAGAGTACGGCGACCTTTACAATCTGGAGGCGACTCCGGCGGAATCCACGGCATACCGTCTGGCAAAGCATGACCGGGCGCGCTGGCCAGAGATCATTACTGCGGGAAAGAAGGGCGATACGCCTTATTATACCAACAGCTCCCATCTTCCGGTGGACTACACGGCGGATATTTTTGACGCTCTGGACATTCAGGATGAGCTGCAGACACTGTATACTTCCGGAACGGTCTTTCACGCGTTCCTGGGAGAGCGTCTGCCGGACTGGAAAGCGGCAGCGGCGCTGGTTCGGAAGATAGCGGAGAATTACCGCCTTCCGTATTACACGCTGTCGCCCACGTACTCGATCTGCCAGGAGCACGGGTATCTTGCGGGAGAGCAGAAGGTATGCCCCATCTGCGGAAAAGTTACGGAGGTGTACAGCAGAATTACCGGATACTATCGCCCGGTTCAGAACTGGAACGATGGAAAGACCCAGGAGTACGAGAACCGGCGTCTGTACGATATTCCTTATTCCAATGAGAGACATCCCATGGGGAAAGGGGAAGACGTCAAAGGCCGGGATGTAGAGCCTGTAAAGATCGAGGACGCCGGAGACCATGAAATGGTGAGGTATCTGTTCACGACCAAAACGTGCCCCAACTGCAAAGTGGCGAAACGGATTCTGGGAAACGAACCGTATACCCTGGTGGACGCGGAGGAGGAGCAGGATCTGGTCTCCCGATTCGGCGTGCGGCAGGCGCCGACGCTGATTGTGCTCCACGACGGAGAGGTAGAGAAATATGTGAACGCCTCCAGTATAAAGAAGTACGTGGATGCCTACTGCTCCGCAATCTAACTGAGATTTGGTTTCCTGCGCCGGCGGTTCTGGTGACAGGGCAGAATAAGTATGCTATAATACCTGACGGATGTTTTTGATCCGCCAGGTATTTTTTTCCTGGAAAGTACGGTTCTATAAAAAACGCTCCGCAGGGACCGCCCGGCGGAGGATGGGGAAAACGGAAAGACTTTTCTGAATATATATGAGATAAAGCGAGAAGCCGCGGCGCCGGCGCCGCGGATGGAAATCGCGAAGGGAAAGGGGTCATGAGAAAAATCCATGAATTACCAGCTGCATGAGATCAGTAAAAAATCTTTGAACAAAGGGAAAAACGGCATTTTGAAACTTGTATTCGGGCGGACGGGGATTCTTCTGATCTGTCTGCTGGTGCAGTGTCTTCTGCTCTTTGGAGGCCTTCAGATTCTTGCCCAATACGTCCACCTGTTTTTCGGAGGGTATCTGATTTTCGGGTTTCTGATTTTTACGCTTATTATAAACCGGACGGATAACCCCGCGTTTCAGTTGAGCTGGACGGCGCTGGTGCTGCTGCTTCCTGTGTTTGGAGGACTCCTGTACCTGTATGTGGAGGTGCAGCCGGGTACAAAGTATATGAAAGCCCGTCTGAAAGAAATCGACCAGAAGACGGCAGGATGCATCACCGGAAAAAAAGAAGTGATGGAAGAACTGGCGGAAAAAGAAGGACGCGTCGCTCAGCTGGCTGCTTACGTAGGACGAATGGGGGCGTTTCCCGTCTATAAAAATACAAAGGTAACGTATTTCCCCAGCGGCGAGGCGAAATTCGAGGCGCTGATCCGGGAACTGAGCCAGGCTCAAAAGTATATTTTTATGGAATACTTTATTCTTGCCCAGGGCTACATGTGGGATACGGTCTTTAAAATACTGAAGGCAAAGGTGGAGGAAGGCGTGGAAGTCAGAGTCATGTATGACGGAATGAATGAACTGTCCAACCTGCCCCATAATTTTCCGGATTATCTCAGGGGACACGGCATTCAGTGCAAGGTGTTTTCTCCCATCTATCCGGTGATCTCTACGCACTACAACAACCGGGATCACAGAAAGATCGTAGTGATTGACGGGATTACCGCTTTTACAGGAGGCGTGAATCTGGCGGATGAATATATCAATAGAAAAGAACGGTTCGGGCACTGGAAGGATGCGGCTGTTATGCTTCAGGGAGAAGCGGTGGAAAGCTTTACGGTTATGTTTCTGAAGATGTGGGGAACATCGGGCAGTCTGGATCCCATGGCCGGATACCTCCGGCAGGGCGAGCAGAGGCGAAAAGCCGATGACGGAGAAGGAGGATTTGTCCTGCCTTACGCCACCAGTCCCTTTGGAAGCGAACGCGTCGCGGAGCGCGTCTATATTGAAATCTTAAACGGAGCCAGGAATTATGTGCACATCATGACGCCTTATCTGGTTCCGGGATATGAGCTCCTCCGGGCGATGATATACGCGGCCCGCAGAGGCGTGGACGTGAAGCTTCTGCTTCCCTATATTCCGGATAAAAAGTACGCCTTCGCCCTGGCGCATACGTACTACGCGCAGCTGATGGAGGCCGGAATCCGCATATATGAATATACCCCAGGGTTCGTTCATTCCAAGGTATTTGTAAGCGACGACCGGGTCGCGGTGGTAGGGGCGATTAATCTGGATTACCGCAGCCTTTACCTGAACTATGAATGCGCGGTATTCCTCTATGAGTGCGACGAAATACTGAAAATCGAAGACGATTTTCGTCTGACCCTTCCGAAATGCAGGCTGGTCACTCCGTTTGACGTCCGCCACGATAAGCTTTGCCGGGTAGCGGCCGGAAAACTCCTCCGCACCGTCGCCCCCCTCATGTGAGAACCTGACGAGCCATGCGCCGGAAGAAGTCTCCTGCCCTGCAGGCTTGCCTGCAAAGGGCCAAGGAGACTTCTTTTGGCATACGGCGAGCAGCCGCAGCGAGAGGAAGCGAAGCGAGTCGAGCTGGCATGGCGAGAGAGGAGAATACCATGGACCGAAGCCTCGAAGAGGCGAAGAGGATGAGAATCATCCGAGTCCATGGCGTGTATGGCGACCATACGGCGAGTTAAACAATCCATCTTTACGAATGGAAAAGAGTATGTTATAGTAGCCACTGACGGCAAAAAAGAGGGAAAAGGGTGGAAAAATGTGGCGGGAACGGATGGAAAAGACGGGGGAGCTGCGCCTGCGCCATAAGGAAGGCGGAGGAAAAGACAGAATAAAAAAGCAGCACGAGAAAGGAAAACGGACCGCATGGGAAAGAGTAGAGCTTTTATTGGATTCCGGAACCTTTCATTCTATAGGAAGCTTTTATGAATCCAGGCAGGATCAGGATGCTCTTTCAGAAAAGCCTCCGTATCTTGGGGACGGCGTTCTAACCGGATGGGGAGAGATCAACGGACGGGCGGTGTGCGTAGCGGCCAGCGACTTTACCGTGGCCGGAGGAAGCCTGGGGAAAATCCAGGCGGAAAAAATATGCCGGATCCAGGATCTGGCTTACCAACGGAGAGTTCCGATTGTCTTCCTTTACGACAGCGCCGGCGCCAGAATCGAAGAAGGGATCCTGGCTCTGGATGGTTATGGGGAAATCTTTCGCCGCCATGTAAAAGCGTCGGGAGTCATTCCGCAGATTGCGGCGGTTTTGGGGCCGTGCTCCGGAGGAGCCTGCTATTCGGCGGCTCTTTGCGACTTTGTCTTTCTGGTGAAAGGAATCGGCCAGATGTGCCTTACCGGGCCGCGGGTAGTGGAATCGGTCCTGGGACAGAAGATCACGTTGGAAGAGCTGGGCGGCGCGAAGATCCACACAGAAATCAGCGGCGTCGCCCATGCCCTGTATGAGGATGAAAAATCTTGTCTCAACGGAATCCGCAAGCTTCTCGGTTATCTTCCGGATCATTCCGGGGAGGAGGCTGTCAGAGAACAGCGGACGAGAATCCGGGAACGGGGCATTCCGGGGGCCAGAGGATGGCAACCTGAAAAAAGGCGGGATTATCCTCCCTTTGAGGAGCTGGTGCCCTCGAATCCGAAAAAAAGTTACGATATGCGCAGCGTTATCGGGAAACTTTTGGACAACGGAAGCTTTTTTGAGATTCATAAACACTTTGCCCCCAACGCGGTAGTCGGGCTTGGGGTGTTCGACCGCAGGATTCTTGGGATCGTGGCGAACCAGCCGAACGTGCTGGGAGGCGCGCTGGACTGCGACGCTTCCGACAAGATCGCCAGGTGGATCCGCTTCTGCGACTGCTTTCAGATTCCGATCCTGACGCTGGCGGATGTGCCCGCGTTTTTTCCGGGCGAAGCGCAGGAACAGGCGGGAATCATCCGGCATGGAGCGAAGATTCTGTACGCGTACGGGGAAGCTTCCGTGCCGAAAGTCACGCTGATCCTTCGCAAAGCCTACGGCGGCGCTTATATTGCCATGAACAGCAAAGGTCTGGGAGCGGATGCGGTTTACGCGTGGCCCATCGCGGAGATTGCCGTTATGGGCGCGCAGGGAGCTGCGCGGATCCTGAAAAAGAAAGAAGCGTACCAGGCCGCCTCTTCCCATCCGTTTTATGCGGCGCGAAAGGGAACGGTGGATGAAATCCTCCTGCCGGAGGAAACCAGGGAAACGCTGGCTTCGACGTTTCGTTTTCTGGAAAGAAAGCACAGAGAACCGCAGATAAAATGTCACGGAAATATGCCGGTGTAAGAAAAAACCACGGAGGGAAACATGATCTTTTCAACGTACCAGTTTATATTCTTATTTCTGCCGATTACTTTTTTTGTTTATTTTTTCTTTACGCATTTTAAGTATTATTCCATTGCCAAGATCTGGCTGGCAGTGGCGTCCCTGTATTTTTACGGACACGGAAGCCCGGATTTCTTTGCCTTTTTCCTGGCAAGCGTAACAGGAAACTACCTGGTGGGTTCCTGTCTGGGGCGTCTGGACGGAGAGCAGAAGGGACAGAGAAAGCTTCTCCTCTTTATCGGCGTTATGGCCAACGTAGGACTTCTGGGATACTACAAATATACGGATTTCTTTATTGAGAACTTTAATGCGCTTACGGGAATGGATTTTGCGCTCAAGCACATTGCCCTTCCCATTGGAATTTCTTTCTTTACCTTCCAGCTGATCGCGTTCCTGGTGGACGCATACCGGGGAGAGACGAAGCAGTATGATTTTATTAATTATCTTCTGTTCATCACCTTTTTCCCGCAGCTGATTGTGGGACCTATCATCCATCACGGAGAGGTAGTGCCCCAGTTTGAAAACGAAAAAAATCTGAAGCTGAACTATGACAACATTGCCAAGGGACTTTTTCTGTTTGCCATCGGCTGCGGGAAAAAGATTATGCTGGCGGACCCGCTGACAACGAACGCCCAGGCCTTTTTCGCGGATATCACAGAGCAGCTTCCGCTGATCGAATCCTGGTATCACTCCATTGAATATACCATTTCCTATTATTTTGACCTTTCCGGATACGCGGATATGGCCATTGGACTTGGACTGATGTTTAACATCATGATCCCCCACAACTTTGATTCCCCCTATAAGGCGCGGAACTTCCAGGATTACTGGAGAAGATGGCACATCACCTTATCCAGATTTCTTGGCGCCTATATTTTCCGCTCGGTTTACCGGAAAGGAAACAAGTGGAGAAACTATTATATTGCCACCATGATTACCTTTTTTGTATCCGGTTTCTGGCATGGCGCCGGCTGGACGTTTGTGGCGTGGGGAATTGTAAACGGCGTGTTTGTGTGTACGGCAGCCTGGATGAAGAGAAAGAATCTGAAATTGCCGGCGATCCTGGCGTATCCAATGACCATGCTGGGAGTCGTACTGGCCAGGGTACTGTTTGTGGCGGAAAACTTTACGGACGCCTGGAACGTCTATAAAGGAATGCTGAATTTTCATTCCCTGGGAAGCAGCCTCTATGAAATCCTTCGTCAGGGCTGGGGATTTGTAAAGAACAACGGAACCTGCAGTCTGGTACTGCTGGCAGGTATGATCGTCTGCTGGTTCATGCCCAACTCCAGGGAAATGGCCGAGCGCTTCAAGGGAGGATGGAAGTCTGTAGTGTTTGCGGCAGTCCTTCTGGTAATCTGTATTATGCAGATGAATCAAGTGGTACAGTTTCTGTACTTCCAGTTCTGATAGGAGGCAGGAAAGATGAAGAATACAAAGCGATGGATTGCAGTCTTTTTTCTGATACTGGCGGCAGGAATCGCCGTTTTCATGGCAGTGAACTTTTTCGTCGATCCAACGGGCTACTTTTCGGTGGAACGGGGAGCAGACGAGGTGGATGCCAACGGGTATACCAGAGCGGCAAAAAGCAAATATATGAAAAAGTATGGAGAAGACTATAATGCGGTAGTACTGGGAGGATCCAAAGCAGGAGTGCTCAGTACAGAGCTTCTTTCTGAATATACAGGAAAAAACTATTACAATTTTTATGTGGCTTACGGCTGCTTTGCCGACTTCCTTACGTATGCGGAGTATCTGATCGATACGGCGCAGATTGAAGAGATTACGCTTCATCTCAGCAGCATCGAGGTTCAGAAATACGACCGGTCGGATACGAATGAAATTTATGAGGTGCCCTCTGTGGTTCAGGGAAACATCGTGGATAAGACCATGGAAACCTTGAACTATCTCTGCAGAAACATCACCTCCAGCATAGAATACGTGATGGAAGGGAAAGACGAGCTGGAAAAAGGAATGGACAGCCTGATTACCGGGGAGCGAAACTACAGCTATCCTTACAGCCTTATGGCAGAGGACTGGGACGGATACGCGCAGGAATACGTCCTTCCCAGATTTCAGCAGAATCTCAGGCCTCTTTTTGAACGGACTCCCTCCGTTCCCGCGATAGAGAAAAATCTTGAGGCCATGAGAAAAATAAAAGAACTGTGTGAAAAAGAAGGCGTGACCCTGAAGGTGGTAATCGGCCCCACCTTCCTGGCGGAAATTTACAAGTTCGAAGGCGAAGCTTACTATGATTATCTCCGCGAGCTGGTAAAGATTACGGATGTGTGGGACTTCAGCGGATTCCTTCCGGAGAACCTGAATCCCTACAATTTCGTAAACGAAGGCCACTACAACAATACGGTGGCGGATCTCATGGTGAAGATTATGTACGGGAAGGAAGAACGGGAAGGCTTCGGCGTGATTCTGACCCAGGACAACATAGAGGAATACCTTGCGGAAAGAAAGGCGGACTTTGAGAGACTGAAAGAGGAATACGAAACAACGGGAACCATAGCCCTTAAGACCAGAGAGGACGAAAGTTTTATTCCGTGGGATCCCCAGGCTTATCTTGGAGAATAAAGGCACAAAAAAGGATTTCCCATCCACCTAATGTGGAGGGAAATCCTTTTTTGTGATTATTCGGAAGCTTCGGTATCGGTCTGCAGGCTGGTCTCTTCCTGCGTTTCGCTCTCCGGGGCGGCTTCGGTTTCCGTCTCTTCCTCCGGAACGATTTCTTCGCCCAGGTCTTCTTCCTCGATCACGATTCCTTCCTCCTCTTCGGAGTAGGGAACCTCTGTGACGCTGGCGGATTCAAAGAGAAGATCTGTGATCTTGGATTCGTAGGCAGCCCACACCAGCGAGTCGCGGGTATAGTCTTCTTCTGCCGCCACCGCGTTTTCGTAGCCATAGGCATCGGCCAGGGCGGTTACATAGTCCACGTATTCCTCTTCGGATACAGAGAGATCGTTTTCGGCGCAGTAGGCGCTGACAAACAGCCGGCGGTGTACCATGGAGAGAATCTCCTCCTCCAGATCTTCTTCCGTAATGCCGAAGATCTCGTAAACATCTTCGATGTTGTCGCCTTCCGTAAACATAAGATAGGAGGCCTGGGTCTCCTCCTTGCAGGCTTCGTACAGATCCTCCGGATATCCGGAAAATTCCGTGCGGTCCAGGGCGGCCAGAATCAGGGATTCCACCGCGTCGGAGTAGCTCAGATCCTCATAGGAGGCGGCGAGAGATTCCCGGACCGCGCTCTCGTAATCTTCGGTAGAAGCATAGCCAAGGCTTTCCGCGTAGGCGTCATTATACTCAGGAATGTCCAGCACGCATACGCTTTCCACAGATACCTCAAAGTCTACCGTGGCATCCATCCATTCTTCTATCCAGATGGAATCGTCAAAAGAAATGGAGAACTCCAGGCTGTCTCCGGCAGAGACACCGGTGAGCTTTTCGTCAAATTCCGGTCCGTACTCTTCCAGGCCCAGGGTGACGTACGTACTCTCCTCATAGGGCTCAGAATCCGGGGCCGACGCAGTCATTGTGAAGTATACAATATTTCCGGAAGCGGAAGCTTCGTCGGTCTCCACTTCTTCGCCGGACATCTCCAGGTACTGCTGGATCTCGTCCTGGACCATCTCGTCCGTGATCTCATACGTATACTGCTCCACTTCAAGCCCGTCATAGTCTCCCAGGGTTACGTAGTCCGCGGGATCCGATACCAGATAATCGGAAGGGGTAATGGGAGCCAGTTCTGCGGCTGCTTCCGTTTCCTCCTCAAAGTCAGAAGAAGCAAGATCTTCCTCTGCGACGTCTTCCGGAGCAGCCGTGGAAAATTCGGTTTCCTCTTCTTTCTGCCCGCATCCGGCGACGCCTGCCGCGATTAGAAGCCCAAGAAATAAACAGAGTGTTTTTCTTTTCATAGAGTGAATTCCTTTCTGTCCGCGAGATTAAAAAGCGCTTTTGAGCGGACATTCTGCTAAAATTATAACATTTCAGGAAGGAATCTGTAAACGAATTTCCCCAAGAACACAGAATTTTCAAAGATAAAAAACCGGTAAGAAACAGAAAAAATAGCAAAAATTCTTGAATAACCGGGCTCTTGTGGATATACTATAGAGCAGAAACTCGCTTATGAAACAGTTAAAGGAGCAGAAGGATGGGAAAATATTTTGGTACAGACGGCTTCCGGGGCGAAGCCAATAAAAATCTGACGGTAGAGCATGCATATAAAATCGGACGTTTCCTGGGATGGTATTACAGCCGGGGAAAAGAAGAAGGGGACCCGTGCAGGGTTGCCATCGGAAAAGACACGCGGCTGTCTTCCTATATGTTTGAGTATTCCCTGGTGGCAGGCCTGACGGCTTCCGGAGCGGAAGCGTACCTTCTCCATGTAACGACGACGCCCAGCGTCTCCTATGTGGTGCGCACGGAAAATTTCGACTGCGGAATTATGATTTCCGCCAGCCACAATCCTTTTTACGATAACGGAATCAAGCTGATCAACGCCTCCGGAGAGAAGATGGACGAAGATACGATTCTGAAGATCGAAGCGTACATAGACGGGATTTCCGGTGAAATCCCATTTGCGGTACGGGAGAAGATCGGAAAGACCGTGGACTTTGCCGCGGGGAGAAACCGTTACATCGGGTATCTGATCTCTCTGGCGACCCGCTCTTACAAGGGCAAACGAATCGGTCTGGACTGCGCAAACGGAAGCGCATGGATGATTGCCAAGAGCGTGTTTGACGCTCTGGGCGCCAAGACTTATGTGATCGGAAACGAGCCGGACGGCACGAACATCAACCGGGAATGCGGTTCCACCCACGTAGAGAAGCTGCAGCAGCTGGTGCGGGAAGAGCATCTGGACGCAGGATTCGCTTTTGACGGAGACGCGGACCGGTGCATGTGCGTGGACGAGAACGGAAACGTAATTGACGGAGATTTGATTATCTATATTTATGGCTGCTATCTGAAAGAGCGGGGCAAGCTGACGGGCAACAAGGTCGTGACTACGATCATGTCCAATTTCGGGCTTTACAAAGCGCTGGACGAAGCCGGAATCGAATACGAGAAGACGGCTGTGGGAGATAAATACGTCTACGAGAATATGGCAAGCAACGGCTACCGCATCGGCGGAGAGCAGTCCGGGCATATCATTTTCAAGAAGTACGCCAATACCGGAGACGGCATTCTCACCGCCATCAAGATGATGGAAGTTATGCTGGAGAAAAAGAAAACCCTTGCGGAGCTGGCGAAGCCGGTAAAGATTTATCCTCAGGTATTGAAAAATATCCGGGTGACGGATAAGGCAAAGGCGCAGGCAGATCCGGACGTCCGCGGCATGGTGGAACAGGTGGCGGAAGAACTGGGCAGCAATGGAAGAATCCTGGTACGTGAGAGCGGAACAGAACCGGTGGTTCGGGTTATGGTAGAAGCGCCGGAAAAGGAGCTGTGCGAGAAATACGTAGATCAGGTGATCGATGTGATGATCAAGAAAGGATACAGAGAGGAGTAGCCTATGTGTGGAATTGTAGGATACGCCGGTTTTTCGGAGGCGGCGCCGATTCTGCTGGAAGGCCTGTCAAAGCTGGAATACCGGGGGTATGACTCCGCCGGCATCGCAGTGGAGCGGGAAGAAAACAAAGAACCGGTTATTGAGGTGGTCAAGGCCATGGGCAGGCTCCATGTTCTTATGGAAATGACAGAGAACGGGAGCGCGGTGCACGGAACCTGCGGGATTGGCCATACCAGATGGGCTACGCATGGAGAGCCTTCGGTGGCTAACGCGCATCCGCATTTTTCCGAAGACAAAAGAGTGGTGCTGGTTCATAACGGCATCATTGAAAACTATAAGGAACTGAGAGAACATCTGGAGAAAAAGGGCTATGAATTTCAGTCCGAAACGGACACGGAAGCGCTGGCGCTTCTTCTGGATTCCTACTATCAGGGGGATCCGCTGGAGGCGATCGTCAAAGTGCTGGGACGGATCCGGGGCTCTTACGCGGTGGGAATCCTGTTTAAAGACCAGCCGGGTACGATCTACGCGGTCCGCAAAGACAGCCCTCTGATTATTGGAAAGTCGGAGTCCGGAAATTTCATCGCCTCAGATGTGCCGGCGATTCTGAAATATACGAACCAGGTATGCTTCATCCAGGATATGGAAATCGTTAAGCTTACCAGAGATGAAATTACCTTTTACGATCTGGACCAGGAAGAGATCCAAAAGGAATTCACCATCATTGAGTGGGATCAGCAGGCGGCGGAAAAGGGCGGATTTGAGCATTTCATGCTGAAAGAAATTTACGAACAGCCCAAGGCGGTAGCGGATACGCTGAATCCAAGAATTCAGGACGGAGAGATTGTAATCGAAGAACTGGGAATGACGCCGGAGGAGATCCAGGGCATTGACCGCCTTCAGATGGTAGCCTGCGGTTCCGCCTACCATGTCTGCATGAGCGCGAAATATGTGTTGGAACGTATGGCAGGCATTCCGGTAGATGTGGATCTGGCCAGCGAATTCCGGTACCGGAATCCCATTCTGACGCAGAACACCCTTGTAATCGTAATCAGCCAGTCAGGAGAGACGGCGGATACCCTGGCGGCTCTGCGGGAGTCAAAGAAACGGGGACATAAGGTTCTTGGCATTGTCAACGTGGTAGGGAGTTCCATCGCCAGAGAGGCGGACAGCGTCCTGTATACGCTGGCAGGACCGGAGATATCCGTGGCAACCACGAAGGCCTACAGCACCCAGCTTGTCGCGGTCTACCTTCTTGGCCTTCTTTTTGGAAAGCTCAGGGGCTGTATCTCTTCGGAGGAATACGCGGAATACGTAAAAGAACTTCAGAAGCTGCCGGAAAAGATCCAGAGAATTCTGGATGAAAAGGAGCGGATTCAGTGGCTGGCGAATAAATATTCCCATGCCAAAGACGTATTCTTTATCGGCAGAGGACTGGATTACGCCATTTCCATGGAAGGCTCCCTGAAGCTGAAGGAAGTGTCTTATATCCATTCGGAAGCTTATGCGGCCGGCGAGCTGAAGCATGGGACGATTTCTCTTGTAGAGAATGGAACTATGGTAGTAGGAGTAGCGACGCAGCCGCAGCTGTTTGAAAAAGAAATCAGCAACCTGGTAGAAGTAAAGAGCCGGGGCGCCTTCGTGCTGGGCCTGACTTCTTATGGAAATTACAGTATGGAGGATATCGCGGACTTTACGATCTATGTCCCAAGAACTGCGGAATGCTTTGCCACCAGTCTTGCGGTGGTGCCGCTGCAGCTTCTCGCTTACTATATTTCCGTGGGAAAAGGACTTGACGTGGACAAACCGAGAAATCTGGCTAAAAGCGTTACCGTAGAATAAGAGCGCCGGACGGACAACGGACAGAAAAGAACGGAGCATTCCAGCTGTGGAAGCTCCGTTTTCCGGTTTTTTTGCAAAGTACTCCGCGGACTGCGAAACCGGCATGAGCATATTTTATCATACATAAAATGAGATGTAAATATACAGGATAAGAGAAAAGAAAAACATTTCGGAAAGAAGAATCTGTATTGACAAAAACGGAGAAAAAAGAGTAAAGTAAAAGAAAAACGGCAGGAGGGTTTTATGAGGCTACAATCATTGGAACTGAGGCAGATTTCTATCGAGGATCCTTTCTGGTCCCAGCATGTGGATCTTGTGAGAAAAGCGATTATCCCTTATCAGTGGGAGGCCATGAATGACCGGATTCCCGACGCGGAGTCCAGCCATTGCCTGGAGAATTTTAAAATCGCGGCCGGCAGGGCGAAAGGAGAGTTTTACGGGGCGGTATTTCAGGATACGGACGTTGCCAAATGGCTGGAGGCAGTGGGATTTACCCTGAATGTTTATCCGGACCCGGAGCTTGAGAAGACGGCGGATGAGGTGATTGCTCTCATCGCCGAGGCTCAGCAGCCGGACGGATATCTGAATACATACTTCACCATCAAGGAACCGGAGGGACGCTGGAAGAATCTCTGCGAAGGCCATGAGCTCTACACGGCCGGGCATATGATGGAGGCGGCGGTGGCCTACTACCAGGGGACGGGAAAACGAAAATTCCTGGACTGCATGTGCCGGTTCGCGGATCTGATCTGCGATACCTTCGGCTTTGAGGAAGGAAAGATACACGGCTATCCGGGACATGAAGAGGTGGAGATCGGGCTGATCAAGCTGTATCAGGCCACCGGAAACCGCAGATATCTGGATCAGGCGAAATATTTTGTGGATGCCAGGGGCGTGGGAGAGAATTATTTTCTTCAGGAATTCAAAAGACCGGATTATAAAAGGATTTTTCCGGAATTCGCGGACTATACGCCGGAGTATTCCCAGTCCCATCTGCCGGTGAGACAGCAGACTACGGCAGAAGGACACGCGGTGCGGGCGGTATATCTTTACTGCGCCATGGCGGACCTGGCGGAAGCTTACGGGGATCAGGAGCTTTTGAAGGCCTGCGAGACTCTTTGGGACGACATGACCGGGAAGCGGATGTACCTGACCGGCGGCATTGGCTCTTCCGGTATCCTGGAGCGGTTTACCACAGATTATGATTTGCCGAATGAATATAATTATTCCGAGAGCTGCGCCTCCATCGGACTTGCGCTGTTCGGTCTTAGAATGAACCAGATTACCAGGGAGAGCCGGTACCTTGACGTGGCGGAGAGAGCGCTTTACAATACGGTGCTTGCCGGCATCGCTCTGGACGGGAAAAGTTTCTTTTATGTAAATCCCCTGGAGGTATGGCCGCCCGCCTGTATGGAAGGCACTTCCAAAAAGCATGTGAAGCCGGTGCGCCAGAAGTGGTTCGGCGTTGCCTGCTGCCCGCCGAATATCGCAAGAACCCTTGCGTCCCTGGGACAGTATATTTATGGGGCGGACGCGGAAAAGAATCAGATCTACGTCAATCTTTTTGTATCGAATGAGGCGAAGGTTCCGGTAAAAGGCGGAGAGATTACGCTGAAGCTGTCCACCCGTTTCCCCTGGGAAAACCGGTTCGCGCTGGAGATCCTTGGCGTACCGAAAGAGGGCGCGGAGATTTTCCTCAGGATTCCGGATTATGCCAGAGAATATCAAGCAGAATGCCAGGGCGCGGAAATCGGAAAGACAGAAAAGGGATACTGCCGGGTCTTCCTGAAGCAGGACGGCGTGATTCGCGTGCGCTTTCAGGCGCCGCCCCGGTATCTGTACGCCAATCCCCAGGTACGGGCGGATTCCGGAAAGACGGCGATCATGCGGGGACCTCTGGTGTACTGTCTGGAGGAAGCGGACAACGGAGAGAATCTCCCGGCAATTTTTGCGGACACTTCCGCCCCGCTTCTGGAAGAGGAGCATCCGGAGCTGTTAGGCGGGATTGTGACGGTAAGAGGAAAAGGAAAGAAAATTCTCCAGGATTCCTGGCAGGGAGGGCTCTACAGCGAAAAGCGTCCGGAAACGGAAGAAGTGGAGTTCACTGCGGTGCCCTACTACTGCTGGAACAACCGGGGAGAGGGAGAGATGCTGGTGTGGATGAAGGAGTGGAGCCGCTGAAACCCTCTCAGGAAGTTTTTAAGAGCTTAATCAGCTCGTTGGCGGAAATGCTCACGGGTCTGCCGGTATCCTTCACCAGGCAGATGGTCCGCCTGGGGATTTCGTATTCCAGACGAAGGGGAAAGACCTCCCCTTTCTGGACCGCCTCACGGGTCATCTCCTCCGGAAGAAAACCAAGCCCCAGATCGTTCTTGATCATGGGGAAAATCTGATCTACCGAGGAGGCCTCAATGTCGGGATGGACGGCTACTCCGTGATCCAGGAAAAAACGCATAAAAAAATCATGGGTATTGGAGTGGCTGTTCATGAAAATCAGAGGATAGGAGGACAGCTCCTTCAGGGTAAGGGTATGGTTTGCCAGCTCCTTGAAACGGGGGCCGCCAATCAGAACCTCCTGGTACTCCATAAGCGGGAGCTCCTTTAGGGGGCGTACGATTTTCGTGGGCGTGGTTACCACCGCGAAGTCCACCAGGCCGGACCGCAGGGCGGATACGGCCTGGGGCGTGGCCACGCTGGAAATGCGGATGCGGATGCCGGGATACAGCTTATGGAAAATCTGCAGCTTGGCCAGGAGCAGGACATGGAGGGCGGTCTCGCTGACCCCGATGGAGATGGTGCCGCTTTGCAGGCTGCGTTCTCCTGCCAGCTCCGCCTCCGCCGCCTGAAGCTGCCTGTGGGCGGCAGCCACGCGGGAATACAGCTTTTCTCCCTCCGGAGTCAGCGTAACGCCACGGTTGGAGCGCAGAAAAAGGCGGCATCCCAGTTCGTGCTCCAGGTTGCTGATGGAACGGGACACGTTGGGCTGGTTGTTCATCAGGGCATTGGCCGCCTGGGTGAAGTTTTTGTACTTTGCCACGTAATAAAAAATCCGGTAATAATCATAGGAAATAGCCATAAAAATCCTTTCTGCACCTCCGGTTCGGCGGAGGATTTGCAATATAAAAATGATATAATAAAAATCTTAAAAATACATTTTACATCTTGCTATTCCATGAGTATAATACAGAATGGTAGGAAAGGCAATAAGATAAGAAAGGAAGGAAAAGGTGTTATGGAGAAATTGGCAGAAAGCCTGATGGAAGAGCTGAACTGCGAAACCGTGTTCACCATACCGGTCTTAGGCGGCATTGGCGTGTCGGAATCCGTGGTGGTGACCTGGATCATCATGGCGTTTATGGTGCTCCTTTCCCTGCTCCTGACGAGAAACCTGAAGGTACACGGGATCAGCAAAAGGCAGGCTGCTTTAGAGTACTGCGTGACCTGGCTGAACAATCTGGTAGAAGGGATGCTGGGAAAAGAGGCGAAAGAATACGCCCCGTACCTGGTAACCGTACTGCTGTACCTTGGCGTCTCGAACGTAATCGGACTGTTTGGCTTTAAGCCGCCCACAAAGGATCTGAATACGGCGGCGGCGTTGGCTCTGATGAGCATCGTCCTGATTGAGGCGGCAGGCATACGGAAAAAAGGAGTAAAGAAATGGGCAAAGAGCTTTGCGGAGCCGGTGGCAGTTGTCGCTCCCATTAACGTGCTGGAAATCTTTATCCGGCCGCTGTCTCTTTGTATGCGTCTTTTTGGAAATGTGCTGGGCGCTTTCGTTATTATGGAGCTGATTAAGCTGATTCTTCCAGTGGGTCTGCCGCTGCCCTTCAGCTTTTATTTCGATATTTTTGACGGCCTGATTCAGGCGTATGTATTCGTATTTCTTACATCCCTGTTTATCAAAGAAGCAGTGGAATAATCAAAACATCTGAGAAAAGAAAAGGAGAAAAAATTATGGCAGAATTAGTTGCAATTGGAGCAGGTATCGCAGTATTGACAGGTATTGGAGCCGGAATCGGTATCGGAATCGCTACCGCGAAAGCGGCGGACGCTGTGGCAAGACAGCCGGAGGCGGAAGGAAAGATCAGTAAAATTCTTCTTCTGGGATGCGCCCTGGCAGAGGCGACCGCAATCTACGGATTCGTAATCGGACTTTTGATTATTTTGTTCCTGGGATAACCCGGCAGCAGGACATGGAAGAAGGAGAAAGGAAGGTGTAGCAGGTGCTGCGGTTAGATTGGAACTTACTTTTTAACGCGATCAATATCATAGTTTTATTTCTGCTGCTGAAGCACTTCCTGTATAAACCGGTAAATCAGATCATTGAGAAACGCCGGGAGGAAGCGGATCAGCAGTTTAAAGAAGCGGAAGACCTGAAAGGCGAGGCGCAGGAAACAAAGAAGAAATATGAGGATTCTCTGCGCAGCGCCGAGGAAGAAAAATCAAAAATCATCGCCCAGGCCAGAAGGGAAGCGGCGGGTGAATACAGCCGGATCGTAGAGGAGGCTCACGCCAAAGCGGACAACATCCTGGACAAGGCAAAGGCCGAGGCGGAGCTTGAGAAAGAGAAGGTGCTGCAGAAAGCCCATGCGGAGATTAAGGACATGGTGGTAGCCGCTACGACGAAAATTGTGACCAGGAAAGACAACGCAGAGAATGACAAGGCGCTTTATGACGAATTTCTTTCAAAAGCGAAATAGAATGGAGAATCAAAAATGGTGCAGGCAGTAGAAAAATATGCAAAAATGGCGCTGGAAATGGGCGTTACCAGGGAAGCGCTGGATCAGTCCCTGGATATTTTCCAGTCGGCTCCGCAGCTTTTGGAGACGTTTTCCAACCCTGCGGCAGGGCTGGCCGGAAAGCACAAGGTAATCGACAAGGTTTTTCCTCAGCCAATCCGCAATTTTTTAAAGTTGCTTTGCGACAATGACGATATAGCAAGGTTCCCTGAGGTATGTAAAGCTTACAAAGATATGGATCCCCAGGGAAGAAACAAAATAAAAGTGCGTCTGCGCTATGTGACGGCTCCAAACGAGGAGCAGATGGAGCAGATCCGCCGCTTCGCCGAGAGGAAAGCGGGGACGCAGCGCATTGAGTTTTTAACGGAACAGGACGATTCTTTAAGCGGCGGTTTTATCCTTACGGTGGGCAACCAGGAGTTTGACTGGTCTACCCAGGGGAGAATTCGTCAGATGGCGGAAAAGTTTTATGAGACGCCCCAGGAACAGGAAGCCAGCGTAAAAGGTATTATCTCCATCCTGAAAAGCGAGATCGAAGACTTCGACCTGGAAGCCAAAGACAAAGAAGTAGGAGTCGTTAAGCGGGTAGGGGACGGCATCGCCGCCATCGACGGCATCGACCACGCCATGTATGGAGAAATTGTCCAGTTCGACGGCGGAACCAAAGGAATGGTTCAGGACGTCCGCCGGGATGAAGTAGCCTGTATCCTGTTCGGAAGGGATACCGGGATCCGGGAAGGCACGCGGGTGATGCGTACCGGAAGAAGAGCCGGAATTCCGGCGGGAGAAGGCTTCCTGGGAAGAGTGGTGGACGCTTTGGGCGCGCCCATCGACGGAAAAGGGGAGATCAAGGCGTATACGTATATGCCGATTGAATCCGAGGCTCCCGGCATCGTAGACCGGAAATCCGTAGGCGTTCCCATGGAAACCGGAATTCTCTCTATTGACTCCATGTTTCCTATCGGAAGAGGCCAGCGAGAGCTGATCATCGGCGACCGTCAGACCGGAAAGACGTCTATCGCCATCGACGCGATTCTGAATCAGAAAGGGAAGGACGTGATCTGCGTCTATGTGGCCATAGGACAGAAGGCGTCTACCGTAGCGAAGATCGTAAATACCCTGACCAAACATGAAGCGATGGAATACACCATTGTGATGTCCTCCACAGCTTCCGAACCGGCCCCCCTTCAGTACATTGCTCCCTATGCGGGAACCGCCCTGGCGGAATTCTTCATGCATCAGGGGAAGGACGTGCTGATCGTATACGACGATCTTTCCAAACACGCGGTGGCGTACCGGGCCTTGTCCCTTCTTCTCGAACGGTCTCCGGGCCGAGAGGCTTATCCGGGAGACGTATTTTATCTGCATTCCAGACTGCTGGAACGTTCCAGCCGTCTTTCCGAGAAGCTGGGAGGAGGTTCCATTACCGCTCTTCCCATTATTGAGACCCAGGCGGGAGACGTTTCCGCGTACATTCCCACCAACGTGATTTCCATCACAGACGGTCAGATTTTCCTGGAGAGCGATCTGTTTTTTGCCGGCATGCGCCCTGCGGTAAACGTAGGTCTTTCCGTATCCCGTGTGGGAGGCGCGGCCCAGACCAAAGCTATGAAGAAGGCTGCGGGAAGCATCCGTATCGACCTGGCCCAGTACCGGGAGATGGAGGTGTTCACCCAGTTCAGCTCCGATCTGGACGCGGCTACCAAGGAACAGCTGGCTTATGGAAAAGGACTGATGGAACTGCTCAAACAGCCCCTGTGCCATCCCCTTTCCATGCCGGAGCAGGTGATTACGCTGTGCACGGCTACGGGAAAGGTTCTTCTGGACGTCCCGGTGGATGAGATCAAGGAATTCCAGAGCGGGCTTCTCAACTTCTTCCATGAGAAAAAAGAAGGAATCATCGAAGAACTGGCTACCACCGCCCAGCTGGGAGAGGAATTAAGAGAACAGATCGTGGAGGCGGCCAGAGAGTTTAAGGACTCCGTATGGAAGCAGACATCAGAGCAGGAGTGACGGTATGGCAAACGCACGGGAAATTCAAAGCAGAATGAAGAGCATTCGGGATACGATGAAGATCACCAATGCCATGTATATGATTTCCTCTACCAAACTGAGGCGGGCGAAGAAGGAGCTGGAGGACACGGAGCCTTATTTCTTTATGCTCCGCTCCATGATGGCAAGAACGCTGCGCCATATGCCGGAGCTTTCCAACCGTTACTTTATGAAGGAAGGGGAAAAGAACACACGGGAAAAGCGCTGCTATCTTGTGGTGACGGCGGATAAGGGACTGGCCGGGGCTTACAATCACAATGTGCTGAAGATTGCGGAAGAACACTTTCTTAGAGATACCTACCGGCATCTTCTGGTGGTAGGCGAACTGGGAAGACAGTATTTCGCGGCCAGAAAGATTCCGGTGGATCAGCATTTTCTGTACACCGCCCAGCACCCTACCATCGGACGCGCGAGAATCATCGCCACCAAGATTCTGGAGATGTATGACAGCGGCGAGGTGGACGAGGTTTATATGATCTATACCTCCATGAAAAACGGGATGCAGACCGAGGCGAACTTTGAACGCCTTCTGCCCCTGACCAAGAGCCGGTTCAATAAGGAAGAGCTTACGGCCAACGTATACCAGGAGGAATTTCGCTTTAATCCGTCTCCCAACGCAGTGATCAACAGCATGGTGCCCAGCTATCTTTCCGGATACATTTACGGCGCCCTTGTGGAATCCTACTGCAGCGAGCACAATGCCCGTATGACGGCGATGCAGTCGGCGAACGACAGCGCCCAGGAAATGATCCGCAACCTTTCGATCGAGTACAACCGGGTAAGGCAGGCTGCCATTACCCAGGAGATTACCGAGGTAGTCAGCGGAGCGAGAGCGCAGAAGAGGAAGAAAGGAGTTCAATGATATGACAAAAGGAAGAATTGTCCAGATTTTGGGCCCGGTCATTGACGTTGAATTTGACGATAATGAGCTGCCTTATATCAAAGACGCTCTGGAAGTTTACAACGGCGGCAAACGCTGCATTATGGAAGTGGCCCAGCATATAGGGAACAATACGGTGCGTTGCATCATGCTGGCTTCCAGCGACGGCCTCCAGAAGGATATGGAGGTAACCGCCACGGGATCCGGAATTCAGGTGCCGGTGGGGAAAAAGACCCTGGGGCGTCTGTTTAACGTAATCGGCGAGACCATTGACGGAGGAGAATCTCTGAAAGAGGAGCCGCACTGGTGCATTCACCGGGAAGCGCCTTCTTTTGAAGAGCAGAGCCCGGTGGTGGAGATGCTGGAGACGGGAATCAAGGTGATTGATCTTCTGGCTCCCTATGCAAAGGGCGGAAAAATCGGTCTGTTCGGCGGCGCCGGCGTAGGAAAGACCGTACTGATTCAGGAGCTGATCCGGAACATCGCCACAGAGCACGGCGGTTATTCCATTTTTACAGGAGTGGGAGAACGGTCCAGAGAGGGAAACGACCTTTGGACGGAGATGAAGGAATCCGGCGTTCTGGAAAAGACTGCCCTGGTGTTCGGACAGATGAACGAGCCGCCGGGAGCCCGTATGCGGGTGGCGGAGACCGGACTTACCATGGCGGAATATTTCCGGGACGAGGAGCATCAGAACGTGCTGCTCTTCATCGATAATATTTTCCGGTTTGTGCAGGCGGGATCGGAGGTATCCGCCCTCCTTGGAAGAATGCCCTCCGCGGTAGGATATCAGCCCACTCTGGCTACGGATCTGGGCGAGCTTCAGGAGCGGATCGCCTCGACCAGAAGAGGATCGGTTACTTCTGTACAGGCTGTGTACGTACCGGCGGACGACCTTACCGACCCGGCGCCGGCCACGACCTTCGCTCATCTGGACGCCACAACCGTGCTTTCCAGAAAAATCGTGGAACAGGGAATTTATCCCGCGGTGGATCCGCTGGAATCCAACTCCCGGATTCTGGAAGAAGACGTGGTGGGAAAAGAACATTACGATACCGCCAGAAAGGTTCAGGAGATGCTGCAGAAATACAGCGAGCTGCAGGATATCATAGCGATTCTGGGAATGGAAGAACTGTCGGAAGAGGATAAAATTACGGTTTACCGGGCCAGGAAGATTCAAAGATTCCTGTCTCAGCCCTTCCATGTGGCGGAAACCTTTACCGGAGTGCCTGGAAAATACGTTCCCGTAAAAGAAACCATCCGGGGCTTTAAGGCCATTATCGACGGTGAGGTGGACGACTATCCGGAAGCTGCGTTCTTTAACGTGGGGACCATTGACGAGATGAAAGAAAAGGCCGAGGCGATGAGGCGGAACGGATAAAGAGGTGAGAAGATGGCGCTGTTTCATGTAAGGATCATGGCGAGCAACAAAACCTTTTTTAACGGAGAAGTACAGATGGTCGTGCTTCCCGCCCTGGACGGGGAGTGCGGCATCCTGGCGCGCCATGAAAACGAAGTAATCAGTATCCAGCCTGGAGAGCTCAGGGTGCAGGACAAAGACGGAAACTGGAAATACGCCGCAGTGGGAAGCGGGTTCGCGCAGATGGCAAACAACCGGCTGACCGTTCTGGTGGATACGGCGGAGCGCCCGGAAGACATTGACGAAGCGAGAGCCAGAGCCGCTATGGAGCGCGCGCAGGAGGAGCTTCGCCAGAAGCAGAGCATCCAGGAGTATTACAGAACCCAGGCAGTGCTGGCAAGAGCAATCTCCCGCCTCAAGGAGAAAAACCGGAGGCATATCAATTTATAAAAGAAAGAGGAACGGAAATGCGAAGCGAGATAGACTCCCTTCTGAGGGCATACCAGCCGGAAAACGAGCAGGAACGCCGGGACCGGCAGGTGATGCTGGAGTATGTGCAAAACTTTGACAACATCCTGGAACGGGAAAATTCCTTCGGTCATTTCACAGCCTCACCCTGGATCGTGAATAAGGATGGGTCCAGGGTTCTTTTGATTTATCACAGAATTTATGATTCCTGGGGCTGGTGCGGCGGCCACTGCGACGGAGACGGAGATTTTCCGGCTGTGGCGCTGCGGGAAGGGAAGGAAGAGACCGGGCTGTCTTCCATCCGGCTTTGGAGGGAACCGCCAGAGCTTTTTTCCATGGAAATCCTTCCGGTTCCTCCCCATGTGAGGAAGGGCGAATTTGTCAGCGCCCACGTCCATCTGAACCTCACGTATCTCTGCACGGCTGGGGAGGAAGAAAACCTGCATTACCGGGAAGAAGAGACGAGGGGGGCCATGTGGGTTCCGGCTAAGGAAATCGGCAGATACGTCTCGCCCTGGGACCGGGATATGATTCCGGTCTATGAGAAACTGACAGAGAGAGCAGGAAAACTGCTGGAAAAAGAAAAATGCCTGTAAAGGCCAAAGGAGGAGGATCCGCAATGAGTATGCCAAAATGGTTGGAAAACATCGTGTTTTATGAAATCTACCCCCAGAGCTTTCTGGACACAAACGCCGACGGGATCGGGGATCTGCAGGGCGTGATACGGAAGCTGGATTACATTAAGGATCTGGGCTGCGACGGAATCTGGCTGAATCCGTGCTTTGAGTCCCCGTTTTTTGACGCGGGCTACGACGTTTCCAATTACAAAAAAGTGGCGCCCCGGTACGGGACGAACGAAGATTTAAAAGAACTTTTTGACCAGGCTCACAAGAGAGGGATGCGGGTCATCCTGGATCTGGTTCCCGGACATACTTCCATTGAACATCCCTGGTTTCGGGAATCCTGCAAAGCCCGGAAGAACGAATATACGGACCGCTACGTATGGACCGACAGCATCTGGGAGGATTTCCAGGACGTGGGGAGCATTTCCGGCTCCGTAAGAGGCTTTTATGAGCGCTGCGGCTCCTGCGCGGTAAACTTTTTCTCCATTCAGCCGGCGCTGAACTACGGTTTCGCCAAGGGAGACAAGCCCTGGATGCAGCCAGTGGACGCGGAAGGGCCGACGGCTACCCGCGAGGCCATGAAGGACGTTATGCGTTTCTGGATGTCTATGGGCTGCGACGGGTTCCGGGTGGATATGGCCGGCTCTCTGGTGAAGAACGACGAGGGCCAGGAGGCGACCATCCGCCTGTGGCAGGATTTCAGAGCCTTTCTGGACGCGGAGTTTCCGGACTGCGCTCTGATTTCCGAATGGGGCAATCCGGGCCGTTCTCTCAAGGGCGGTTTCCATATGGATTTCCTTCTTCATTTCGGCCCCACGCATTACCTGGATCTGTTCCGGGTGGAGGAGCCCTATTTTTCCAGAAGAGGGAAGGGAAATATCGCGGAGTTTGCAGCCAGATACCGGGAGGATTATGAGGCGACCAACCGGATGGGGCTGATGTGCATTCCTTCCGGCAACCATGATATGGAGAGAATGCGGAGAGACCTGGATGAAGAAGAGATGAAGATTGCCTTCGCCTTCCTGCTTTCCGTTCCAGGCGCGCCCTTTATCTACTATGGGGATGAGATCGGAATGCGTTATCTGGAGGACCTTCCTTCCGTGGAAGGCGGTTATCACCGCACCGGGGCCAGAACTCCTATGCAGTGGGATTCTTCCGCGAACGCAGGCTTTTCCAGCGCGGAACCGGAAAAGCTGTACATCCGGATCGACCCGGACAAAGACCGTCCTACGGTGGAGGCTGCCAAGGCAGATCCCACAGGGCTTTTCCAGGAAGTGAAGAAGCTGATCGCCCTGCGAAAAGAACATGAAGCCCTGCAGAGCCTGGCGCATCTGGAGTTTGTCTACGCAGAGGAAAATCAGTATCCTTTCGTATATAAGAGAATCGGAAAAGAAGAAGAGATTCTGGTGGTGCTGAATCCCTCCGGAAAAGAAGCGTCCTGCCGGATTCCGGTACAGGAAGCGGGAGAGGTGCTCTATGAGAATCATGGAGCCGCCACTCTGAAAAACGGGGAACTTACCGTGCCGGCAGCGTCGGTTACGTTCTTCTCCTACCGGAAGTAAAGAAGCGTACCTTACAGAAAAAGAAAAACCGGGAAGAGCCGAGAAAGCTTTTCCTGGTTTTTTAAAAGAAAGAGGGCTTAAAAGGTGGAAACAGAGAAAAGGCAATACCTGGAATGTGAAAAGCTCTGGATTTTCGGAGTTCTGATGATGGCGGGGGGATTCCTGGGAGCGTATACGTATTCCGTCCGGGGAGGCGTATTCTGCAACGCCCAGACGGCTAACTTTGTGCTTTTTGCCATGGCGCTGGGGAAAGGGAACTGGAGCGGAGCCGCTTACTACCTGATTCCCATGACCGCCTATGGGGCCGGAGCGGTACTGTCCGAGATTCTCCCCAAAAAGGTGAAGAAAAGCCACGTAATCCGCTGGGATACGCTGCTGATCGGGGTGGAGATCCTGGTGATCGGCGTTTTGGGACTGATTCCGGACAGCGCTCCGTATCAGATTTCCCAGGTGGCGATTAATTTTATCTGCTCCATGCAGTACAACACCTTCCGGCAGGCCCAGGGGATTCCCATGGCTACCACGTTCTGTACCAACCATCTGCGGCAGCTGGGGATCCATCTGGGAAAGTGGCTTCAAAAAAGAGACCGGTCGGCGCTGAAGCGGGGCGGTTATCATTTTATTATGCTGAGCGTATTTGTGGCGGGCGGGGTGGCGGCGACGCTGCTCTGCCGGGTCTTCCTAGGCAGGGCGGTCTGGGGAGCCGCGCTGATCCTGCTGGTGGCTTTTGTTGATCTGCTCCATGCGGACCTTACCAAGGAGCGGGAAAAACTGGACCAGATCCCTTCCGGACATTGACGGTTTTTCCAAGACCGTGTATAGTTAGGGAGAAACGGAAAGAACAGAAAGAGAGACGGTATGGAAATAAAATTCAGAAAACTGGAACTGGAAGATCAGGAGACGATAGACCGGTTTTTTAAGATGCGGCAGACCAGAAGCTGCGAATGCACCTTTGCCAACACCTATCTCTGGTCCAGACAGTATAAAGTAGAGTTTGCCGTGGTGGAAGAGATGCTGGTACTCCACTATATCAGCGGGAAAAGGCGCTTTGCCTTTCCCTATGGAAACAAGGAAAACCTGAAGAAGGTTCTAAAGCTTTTGATGGCATGGTGCAGGGAAAAGGGAGAAACGTTCCGGCTGGCCATGGTTACCCCTCAGAACTTTGCCTTGCTGGAGGAACTGTTTCCGGGGCAGTTCGTCATTGAGTACCGCCGGGACGCGGCAGATTATGTCTATGAGACAGAGAAGCTGATCCGCCTTGCCGGTAAGAAATACCACGGGAAAAAGAACCATATCAACAAATTCCAAAAGCAGCATCCGGATTGGAGCTATGAGCCGCTTTCCGGGGAAAACCTGGAGGAATGCTTTCAGATGGCGCTTGTCTGGAGGCGGGAGAACGGATGTGAACGGGATCCTGGGAAAAACGCGGAAATGTGCGTAACCTTGAACGCCCTGCGGCTCTTTGAGGAACTGAAGCTCAAAGGAGGAGTCTTGAGAGCCGGAGGACGGATCGTGGCCTTTACCATCGGAGAAGCGGTCTGCGAAGACACCATGGTGGTTCATATTGAAAAGGCATTCGCCCAGGTGGAAGGCGCTTACCCCATGATCAACCAGCAGTTTCTGCTCCATGAGGCGTCGGAGTATCGCTATGTAAACCGGGAGGACGACGCGGGACAGGAAGGGCTGCGCAAGGCGAAGCTTTCCTACCATCCGGCTTTTATGGTAGAAAAAGGAACGGTGAGAATGAAATCCGAGGAGGAAGAAGCATGAGAGGCTGGGAGAAAAATGTGCGAAGGCCGGCGCCCTACGTGCCGGGCGAGCAGCCAAAAGAGAAGAATATCATCAAGCTGAATACCAATGAAAACCCGTATCCTCCGGCTCCCGGCGTAAGGGAAGCGCTCAGGACGATGGATCCGGCGGATTTCCGGAAATATCCGGATCCCGCAGCCGGTCTTCTTGTGGAGGCCATTGCGGCGGACCGCGGCTTTTCCCCGGAGGAAGTTTTTGTGGGGGTGGGATCGGACGATGTGCTGGCGATGGCCTTCCTCACCTTTTTCAATTCCTCCAAGCCCATCCTGTTTCCGGATATTACGTATTCCTTCTACGACGTGTGGGCCGAGCTGTTTCACATTCCCTATGAATGCCAGCCGCTGGATCCGGACTTTCGGATCCGAAAGGAAGATTACCGGAAAGAAAACGGCGGGATCGTTTTCCCCAATCCCAACGCCCCTACGGGACTTCTGCTTCCCTTAGAAGAGGTTGAGGAAATCATCCGGGAGAACCAGGACTGCGTGGTGATTGTGGACGAGGCGTACATCGACTTCGGCGGGCGTTCCGCTGCGGAACTGATCCCAAGGTACGAGAATCTCCTGGTGGTACAGACCTTTTCCAAGTCCCGCTCCATGGCGGGTATGCGCATTGGATATGCCCTGGGCAACCGGGAACTGATCCGGTGCCTGAACGATGTGAAATATTCTTTCAATTCCTATACGATGAATGAGGCCGCGCTGCGTCTGGGGAAAGCGGCAGTAGAAGACCGGGCGTACTTCCGGGATACCTGTGAGAAAATCATCTCCACCAGAGAAAAGGCGAAAAGGCGGCTGACCGAACTGGGCTTCGACTTTCCGGATTCCATGGCGAACTTTCTTTTCGCCAGACACAGGACGTGTCCGGCGGAAACGCTGTTTCAGGCGCTGCGGGAGGCCGGGATATACGTGCGCTACTTTAAGAAGCCCAGGATCAGCGATTATCTACGGATTACCGTGGGAACGGAGGAAGAGATGGAACGGCTCTTTGCGTTCCTGGAAAGCTACCTGAGCGCGGATTCCGAAAGAGAGGAAAAGAGATAATGGCGTCCTATGAAAGCTTTGCCAGGGTATACGATCTTTTTATGGATAACATTCCCTACGAGAAATGGTGTCAAAACATCAGAAATCTGCTGGAGCGCTACGAAATCCGGGAGGGACTGGTCCTGGAGCTGGGATGCGGGACAGGCTCTATGACGGAGCGCTTAGCCCAGGCAGGGTACGACATGATCGGCGTGGACAATTCTTTGGAGATGCTGGAAGCGGCCATTGAGAAGCGGGATGCTTCCGGAAGCGATATCCTGTATCTGCTCCAGGATATGAGGGAGTTCGAGCTGTACGGAACCGTGAGAGCCGTGGTCAGCGTCTGCGATTCCCTGAACTATATCACGGATCCCAGGGATCTGCTTGCCGTGTTCCGGCTGGTAAACAACTACCTGGATCCGGGAGGCGTGTTCCTTTTCGACCTGAATACTCCTTATAAATATGAAACCCTGCTGGGGGATTCCGTGATCGCGGAAAACCGGGAGGAGGGCAGTTTTATCTGGGAAAACTGGTACGATTCCGAGACAAAGATCAACGAATACGATCTGACCTTATTTATCAAAGAGAAGGGAGAGCTGTACCGGAGGTTTCAGGAGACGCATTTCCAACGGGCGTATTCCGTGGAAGAAATAAAAGGCCTTTTAGAAAAAGCGGGGCTGAAACCGGAGGGCGTCTGGGACGCGGAGACCATGGGACAACCCGGAAAAGAGAGCGAACGCTTGTATTTCGCGGCAAGAGAGCAGGAAAAACAGGGAATGCGGTTCATTCCCGATAAGGAGTCTCAAAGGTTTCGTTGTAATACAGTTCCCCGGAATTAATATCCGAGATTTTCCCGTCCTCCCAGGAAAATTCCAGATACCGGTAAATGACTTCGTGGCTGGTGAGGTACTCGTAAGAACTGAGAAGAGAGTACAGCTCTTCCGGCCGGATGTCGTTCTCCTGACAGATTTCCTCATCGGAAACCGGCTCTCCGTTAATGAAGAAATTGGCGATCATGGTGGAGATGGGTTCGTCATAGGGGATTCTGTCAATGGACATGGGCGTATAGCCGGTATTTTCATAGGCAACCTGAATCGAATAGTCGCCGTAGGCCTCCTGAAACGCTTCCGGAGAGTCCCCTTCCTGAATGCCCAGGGAGGTCACTCCGCCCTCTGTCTCAAAGAGACTGGCGGGAGCGGTCAGCGTCTGTTTTTTCTCACATCCTGACAAAAGAAGGAGGGCTGCCAGGGCGGCAAATCGTAATTTTTTCATAAAAAATCAAGCCTTTCTCACACGTCTAATACTAAATTATCATATTGCGCCGGGGAAATCCAGAGGCGATTGAACAATTTTCTGCGGAGATTCCGTTTTTCCTGTGAAAAATAAGTGAATAAAACCTTAAAATTAAAAGAACCCAGTTGACTTTTTCGCGGTTTTGGATTAATCTTTCAACTGTCATAAAAGAAAATTTACACAGGATTTACATAGTATAGATGTAAGGGGTGAATTCTTAAATTCTATGAAAAGGATTCAGAGGATGAAAAAGGAAGACAGAAAGGAAAAACGCAGGATAAAGAGGGAGCAAAGGGAGATGGACCGCTGGCTGCGGAGCATGAGGCCGGTTTCTCCGCTGACGCGTTTTTTCAACCGCTTTTCGCTGATCTTCCATGTATTTCTGGCATGCGGGATCTGTTTTGTAATCGAGTGGGTATCGAGGCATTCTTTCCTGGACGCGTGTTCCTTTGTGGTAGACCGGAACCTGGTATTTTTGTACAATTCCCTTCTGGTGTTCGCGTCTCTGCTGTTTGTGTACATATTCCGCCGGCGGGCGGTAGCCAGAGTCTTTATCAGTGTATTCTGGCTGTTCCTGGGGATTATAAACGGATGCGTCCTTGCCAAACGGGTGACGCCCTTCTGCTTTACCGACCTGAAAATGGTCAGCGACCTGTTCACCATGCAGAGCAACTATTTTACAGAAGAAGAGGCCATGCTGGTGATCGCGGGCGTGGCGGCCGTGGTTGTGTTCCTGGTTGCTTTCTGGTTTAAGGGGCCAAAATACAGAGGAAAGACGCACCGGCTTGCCGGCGGGCTGCTGGCGGTGGCGTTTCTGATGATGATTCCCAACGTAACCAACGCGGCGGTGAGCAGCAACATTCTTACGGAGTATTTTGAGAATATCGCCCAGGGCTACCGGGATTACGGCTTCGTATACAGTTTCTCCGCCAGCGTGCTGGACCGGGGCATGAGCGAACCGGAAGCGTATTCCCAGGAGAGCGTTCAGGCGGTTCTCGACCGGATGGAAGAGACGAAGACAGCTCCGGAGGATACCGCGGCTGCCTCTTTAGAGAAGAATCAGACGGTCCGCACCACGTCTGCGGAGAAGGAAGCGGACTATCCCAATATCATATGTGTGCTGCTGGAGTCTTTTGTGGATCCGGAACAGATTAATTTTTTGGAACTGAGTGAAGACCCAGTTCCATATTTTCATTCTCTGGCGGAAAATTATTCCACGGGCTATCTGGACGTTCCAGTGGTAGGAGCGGGGACGGCAAATACAGAATTTGAGATTCTTACCGGTATGGGGATGCAGTTTTTCGGCCTGGGGGAATATCCCTACAAGACCATCCTCAAACAGACCAACTGCGAAAGCATCGCTTCCGACCTTCACACCCTGGGCTACGGGACGCACGTGGTTCACAACAACGGCGCGAACTTCTACAGCCGAATGAACGCCTTTTCCATGATGGGATTTGACACCTTTGCCAGCAAGGAAATGATGGACATCCGGGAGTATACGCCTCTGGGGACCTGGCCTACGGACGAAATCCTCATCGGCGAGGTAGAAAAAGCGCTGGACTATACGCCGAATCAGCAGGACTTTGTCTATACCATTACGGTGCAGACCCACGGCGACTATCCCACAGAGCAGGTGATTGAAGAGCCGGAGATCAAGGTTTCCGGAGCGGAGAGTCAGGAAAAGAATTATGCCTGGGAATATTACGTGAACATGCTTCACGAGGAAGACAAATTCATCGAAAGCCTGATCGAAATGCTTTCCCAGAGAGACGAAAAGACTATAGTCGTCCTCTTTGGCGACCATCTTCCGACGATGGGGCTGACGGAGGAAGACATGGCTACGGGGAGCCTGTTTCTGACCCAGTATGTGACCTGGAACAATTTCGGGCTGGAGCGCAAGGAAAAGGATCTTACCTCCTACCAGCTGATGGCGGAGATCCTGGACCAGCTGGATATCCACAACGGCACCATGTTCACGTATCATCAGAACCGGGAGAGTTATGCTTCGGAAGAAGAGTATCAGGAAGGGATGGAGCTTCTGCAGTACGATATCCTGTACGGAGACCATTACGTATATGACGGCGGAAATCCCTATCCGGCTTCCGACCTGGAGATGGGAACCCAGGACGTGGTCATCGATCAGATCTATGAAACGGACGAATATTACTATCTTCTTGGCGATAATTTTACCAGATGGAGCCGCGTCTACCTGGACGGGGAGAAGCTGAGCGGCGTTTCCAGCCTTTCTTCCAAAATGCTCCGTTTCAAGAAAAGCAAGATGAAGGATGGACTGAACCATATCGTCGTGCAGCAGATGGGATCCTCCAATACGGTGCTGCGAGTGTCAAACGAAGTGCTGTTTTATCATTCAGAAGAAGAAACGTCCTGATTTGCGGCAAAGCAGAAAAAGCGGGAAAGATCAAAAAGATCGCCCGCTTTTTTCTTTTCCGAGCAAAGAGGAAGAAGGAGACAAATTGTACAGAAATACATAGACAACTTAACGAAAAACTGGAAAAACAATCTTGACATCTGAGAAAGAAATATCTATAATGTGCTTAACAAAGAACAGAAATCGAAAAAAAGTATGTGAAAAACGATTAAAACAAACAGGAAAGCACTGGAACAGAACGAACTTGTATATAAGTTGTATATAATATTCCAGGCAACAGAACGACAGGAAAGGAGCAGACGGATGTCCAGAAACGCCAAATATCTGGAGGCTGCCGAATGGATCCGGCAGAGGATCCGGTCCGGACAGCTTCGTCCGGGAGACCGGGTGGAATCAGAGAACCAGCTGAGCGCGGTATTCGGCCTGAGCCGCCAGACAGCCAGACACGCGCTGGAAGTCCTGGTGGAACAGGGGCTGCTTCAGAGAGTGAAGGGAAGCGGAACCTACGTGCGGGAGGGCCTGGGCGCGGACCCCGCGCGGGGGGAGCTCTCCCATACGGTTACCATAGTCAGCACCTATGTGGACAGCTATATTTTTCCCAGGATTCTTCAGTCTATGATCCGGGTGCTGGAAGAAGCGGGATTTGGCGTGAAGGTTATGCTCACCAACAATCAGCTGGAGACGGAGCGCCGTCTGCTGCTTCGGTTTCTGGAAGAGGGCAGCCGGGATCCTCTGATTGTGGAGCCGGTGATGAGCGGCCTGCCCAATCCGAACCTGAGCTGCTACCGGGAGATCTGGGACAGAGGGATTCCGGTCCTCTTTTTTCACAGCTATTATCCGGAGCTTCCGATTCCCCACATCAGCATGAATGACGTGGAGGCCGGAAAACTGGCGGCCCGGTACCTGATTGAACAGGGACACCGGCAGATCGGAGGCGTTTTTAAACGGGACGACGGCCAGGGAATCCGGCGCTACCAGGGGTTTCTGGAAGCCGTATGCCAGGCCGGCCTGCCGATCCGGGAGGATCGGATCTGTTGGTACGATACGAGAGAGCTGAAGGACGGACTGGAAAAAAATCCCTGGATTTTGGAGCGCCTTTCCGAATGCAGCGCCTGCGTATGCTACAACGACCAGGCGGGACACATCCTTACGGGGATCTGCCGGCAGGCGGGAATCCGGATTCCCGAAGATCTGTCCATCGTCAGCTTTGATAATTCCGAGCTGGCGAAGCTGAACGCGGTTCCCCTGACTTCCGTGGCCCACCCCATGGAGAAGCTGGGGGAGAGAGCTGCCAGGACGATGCTTCGGATGATTCGCGGAAGCAGAGAAGCGGCCACCTTTGAATTTGTTCCTGAAATGGAAATCCGGTCTTCCGTTTTTCCGTTTTCAAATAGCAACCAATAACCAAGCACAAAAAGGAGAAAGAACATGAAAGCTGCAAAGAACTACAAATTTTGGTTCGCCACCGGTTCTCAGGATCTCTACGGAGACGAGTGCCTGCGCAAGGTAGCAGAGCATTCCAAAATCATCGTGGAGGAACTGAACAAATCAGGGATCCTTCCCTATGAAGTGGTATGGAAGCCCACGCTGATCACCAATGAAGTGATCCGCAAGACGTTCAACGAGGCAAACGCGGACGAAGAATGCGCCGGCGTTATCACCTGGATGCATACGTTCTCACCGGCAAAATCCTGGATTCTGGGACTGCAGGAGTACAGAAAACCGCTGATGCATCTGCATACCCAGTTCAACCAGGAGATTCCCTACGATACCATTGACATGGACTTCATGAACGAGAACCAGTCCGCCCACGGCGACCGGGAATACGGACATATCGTAACCCGCATGGGAATCGAGAGAAAGATTGTAGTGGGCCACTGGAGCGATCCCAAGGTGCAGGAGAAGATTGCCGCCTGGATGAGAACCGCCGTAGGCATCATGGAGAGCAGCCATATCCGCGTGATGCGGATTGCCGACAATATGAGAAACGTGGCAGTTACAGAGGGCGATAAAGTAGAAGCGCAGATTAAGTTTGGCTGGGAGATCGACGCGTATCCCGTAAATGAGATCGCGGAGGCAGTTCAGGCCGTTTCCCAGGCGGATACCGACGCTCTGGTAGAAGAGTATTACGACAAATACAACATCCTCCTGGAGGGAAGAGACGAGGCGGAATTCCGCCGTCACGTAGCCGTACAGGCGCAGATCGAGATCGGCTTTGAGCGTTTCCTGGAGGAAAAGAACTATCAGGCTATCGTTACTCACTTCGGGGATCTGGGCGCTTTGAAGCAGCTGCCGGGCCTGGCCATCCAGAGACTGATGGAAAAAGGATACGGCTTCGGAGGCGAGGGCGACTGGAAGACTGCCGCCATGGTTCGCCTGATGAAGATCATGACGCAGAACGTTCCCAACGCCAAAGGAACTTCCTTTATGGAAGATTATACCTACAACCTGGTTCCGGGCAAGGAAGGCATTCTGCAGGCTCATATGCTGGAGGTTTGCCCCACCATTTCGGACGGCCCCATCAGCATCAAGGTAAATCCGCTGAGCATGGGAGACCGGGAGGATCCGGCACGTCTGGTATTTACGGCGAAGGAAGGACCGGCGGTTGCCACTTCCCTGATCGACCTTGGAAACCGTTTCCGCCTCATCATCAACGAAGTGGAGTGCAAGAAGGTAGAGAAGCCTATGCCCAAACTTCCGGTAGCGACGGCTTTCTGGACGCCGTATCCGGATCTGGCTACAGGCGCGGAAGCCTGGATTCTTGCAGGCGGCGCGCACCACACGGCATTCTCCTACGACCTGACGGCAGACCAGATGGCAGATTGGGCGGCAGCCATGGGAATCGAGGCGGTGTTCATCGACAAGAATACCGACATCCGCAGCTTCAAGAAAGATCTGATGCTGGGATCCGTTTATTACAGATAAGAGACAAAACAAGACGGACCGGCAGGGAGTTTTCCCTGCCGGTCGCCTGTTTTATACGCAAAAACTCCAGAGCGCGCGGATCTGAGGCAGCAGCTCTTCCATACTCCAGCGCCGCCCGCTGTTTTCCAGGCTGTTGGGATCGTTCACCATCACCTTCCCGTTTTCGTCCAGCCCGACAAGGACAATAAAATGTCCGGTGTAGGTAAAGTCGCCGGGATACATGGAGCAAATGATGGGATGTCCCAAGGCCAGCTGATCCAGGAGATATTCCGCCGACGCCTCTCCTGGCTGGGAGGTCAGCCCAAGAGAAGCGGCGCCGTCTGTCATCAGAGACCAGGCCGTCCCCTCTCCCGGCACATAATAGCCGGATTCTTCCGAAAATACGCCGACTGCGTAAGGGTTCCAGGCGGTATCTCCGGTAAGACCGCAGACCACCATGGAAAGAGATCCAGAGAAAAGGTAAGGTTCTTTTTCCTGGGATAACTGTCAACAAAGTCCGCGGTCTGCGGATACCGCTCTTTTAATTCCAGAAGGCTATCCGGGATCCGGTTCTGCAGGATAAACCAGAAGCAGGAGGCGCTTCCCGCGGCAAAGAGGAGCGCGGCGAAGAGAAAGGGCCGGATGCTTCTTAGGAAAGGGGGCCGCTTCTTCTGTTGGTTTGTTCTTGGGCTTTTCTTTTGCATGGTTTCCTCCCTTTTTCCTTTTCCTGCTTTCTTTTCAGGGCAAGCATACATCCGGTTTGTATCCGCCCTGCATCGGAAGTGTATCCGTTTTGCATCTGAAATCTTGACAAACAAAAAACGCCCTGTTATCATCAAGGAAGATAACAAGGGCGTTCTTTATATGGGGAAAGAATGCCCTTTAGCCGTTATTTCGGAAAGGAGTGAGCTGCGTGAGCTGCTATACAAGGGAGGATATTCTCAGAATGCTGGAGGAAGAGGACGTGGAGTTTATCCGCCTTCAGTTTACGGATCTGTTCGGGACATTGAAAAACATCGCTGTGACCACCAGCCAGATCGACCGGATCCTGGATCATCAGATTATGTTTGACGGCGCTTCCATTGAAGGGTTTGCCAGGATTGAGGAGTCGGATCTGTTCCTGCGTCCGGACCTGGACACCTTTGGTATCTTTCCGTGGAGACCTCAGCACGGCAAGGTGGCCCGCTTTGTCTGCGACGTATACCAGAGCGACGGGACGCCCTTTCCGGGAGATCCCCGCTACGTTCTCAAGCGGGTGGTCAAAGAGGCGGAAGAGATGGGGTACCGTTTTGAAGTGGGTCCGGAGTGTGAGTTTTTCCTGTTCCATACGGACGATGAGGGGAATCCCACGACGATTACCCATGAGAAGGCGGGATATTTTGACGTAAGCCCTCTGGATCTTGGAGAGAACGCCAGAAGAGATATGATTCTGACGCTGGAAGAAATGGGGTACACCGTGGAAGCGTCTCACCACGAGGACGCTCCGGCGCAGCACGAGATCGACTTCCGGTATGACGAGGCGCTGAAAATGGCGGACGCCATTATGACCTTTAAACTGGGGGTCAAGACCATTGCCAAACGCCACGGGCTCTGCGCGTCTTTTATGCCCAAACCGAAAAAAGAATACAATGGTTCCGGCATGCACATGAATATGTCCCTGGAAAAGGACGGGGCGAATATTTTTTACGATCCCGAAGATCCCAACCAGTTAAGCCAGGAGGCGTACTGGTTTATCGGCGGAATTATGAAGCATATCCGGGCGATCACGGCCATTACCAATCCGGTGGTAAACTCCTACAAACGGCTGGTTCCCGGATTTGAAGCGCCGGTGTACATCGCCTGGTCCGGAAAAAACAGAAGCCCGCTGATCCGCATTCCCACCAATCCGGGAAACGGACAGAGGATTGAACTGAGAAGCCCGGATTCCGCCGCGAATCCTTACCTGGCCATCGCCGTATGCCTGGCCGCGGGCCTGGACGGCATCCGGAACCGGATCCTGCCGCCCGCTCCGGTGGAGGCGAATATTTTCCATCTGACAGAAGAAGAGCGGGAAGCCAGGGGGATTGCGTGCCTGCCGGAAAATCTGATGGAGGCGGTCTGCTGGCTGCAGCAGGATCCGGTGATTCTGGGCGCTTTAGGGGAACATCTTGCCAGGAAGTATATCCAGGCCAAAAAGCAGGAATGGAAAGATTACTGCAGCAGCGTAACGGACTGGGAAATCGAACGCTACCTCGCCAGGATCTGAGAATACGCTTTAAAACGCAGCGGGATGGGAGGGCTGGATGGCAAATATCGTAGTGGTATTCCCAAAGCTGGAAGACGCGAAAACTATACGGAATCTCCTGGTCCGCAGAGGCTTTCCGGTGCAGGCGGTATGCGCCAGCGGGGCGCAGGCTTTGGCGGCGGCGGATCAGCTGGGGTCCGGCGTGATTGTCTGCGGATATAGGCTGCCGGATATGCTGTATGATGAGCTTTATGAGAACGCCGGCCCGGATTTTGATCTGCTTTTGCTGGCCTCCCCCAGAGCGATGAGCGGTGGGATCCGCGAAGGGGTGGTAGGCGTGGAGATGCCCCTGAAGGCGCAGGATCTGCTGGATTCCCTGGAAATGCTCCTGCGCGCCGGGGAACGGCGCAGAAAGAAGAAAAAGAAAAATCTTCCGCCCAGGCGGTCCAGTCAGGAGCAGAAGCGGATCGCGGACGCCAAAGCGCTTCTGATGGAGCGGAATCACATGACGGAGGAAGAAGCGCACCGGTATCTGCAGAAGACCAGTATGGACAGCGGAACGAATCTGGCGGAGACAGCGGAGATGATTTTTGCTCTGATGAAAGAATAAACAGCGAATTGTTTCAGGAAAGGAACCGAAAATGAAATTTACAAAAATGCAGGGACTTGGGAACGACTATATTTATGTGAACGGGTTTCAGGAAGAAATAAAAGCTCCGGGTGAGGCGGCGAAGCGCCTCAGCGACCGGCATTTCGGCGTGGGAGCCGACGGGCTGATTCTGATTAAGCCCTCGCAGAAGGCGGATTTTACGATGGAGATGTACAACGCGGACGGCTCCCAGGGAGCTATGTGCGGAAACGGCATCCGCTGCGTGGGAAAATACGTCTACGATTACGGCCTGACAGACCAAAAGGAGATTACGGTGGAGACTAAAAGCGGGATCAAGGCGCTTAGGCTGACGGTGCAGGACGGAAAGGTTTCCCAGGTGGAAGTGGACATGGGAGAACCGGAACTCGCGCCGGAAAAGATTCCGGTTCTGCTGGAGGGAGAGACGGTCATCGGACGGGAAGTAAGGGTAGGAGAGCAGACGTACCGGATTACCTGTGTCTCCATGGGAAATCCTCACTGCGTGACGATGGTGGAGGAAGTACAGGGGCTGGATCTGGCCAAGATCGGGCCGGCCTTTGAGAACCATGCCATGTTTCCGGACCGGGTCAACACAGAATTTATCCGGGTATTAGACCGGAAGAACATAGAGATGCGGGTGTGGGAGCGGGGCTCCGGGGAGACTCTGGCCTGCGGCACCGGCGCCTGCGCTGTGGCGGTAGCCTGCGCCCTGAACGGCTGGACCGAGGAGGAAGTGACGGTTCACCTTCTGGGAGGCGATCTGCGGATCCGCTGGGACCGGGAGACGAACCGGGTCTTCATGACGGGGCCTGCGGTGACGGTATTTGAAGGAGAGATTGACCGGAAAGATTTTTTGGGGTAAGATAACAGGTGGAAAAGAGGAGGGAAATCCAATGTTTAAAGTAAACGACAACTATTTAAAGCTTCCCGGAAGCTATCTGTTTTCCACGATCGGGAAAAAGGTGAAGGCCTATGAGGCGGCGCATCCGGATAAAAAGGTAATACGGCTGGGAATCGGGGACGTGACGCAGCCTCTGGCCCCGGCGATCATTGAGGCGCTTCACAAAGCGGTGGACGAGATGGGAAAGGCGGAAACCTTCCACGGATACGCTCCGGATCTGGGGTATGAATTCCTGCGGAACGCCATTGCCAAAAACGATTACGCGGACCGGGGCTGCCCGATTGGCCCGGATGAGATTTTCGTGTCGGATGGAGCCAAATGCGATTCCGGAAATATCCAGGAGATCTTCAGCACAGACAATAAGATTGCCGTGTGCGACCCGGTTTATCCGGTGTATGTGGATACCAACGTAATGGCGGGCCGGACCGGCGTATACGATCCTTCCACAGAGACCTGGAGCGACGTGATCTATATGCCCTGCACCGCGGAGAATCACTTCGTGCCGGAGCTTCCCAAGGAGACGCCGGATCTGATCTATCTTTGCTTCCCTAACAATCCGGTGGGGTCGGCGATTACCAAGGATCAGCTGCAGGTCTGGGTGGATTACGCCAACAAAGTCGGAGCGGTAATCATTTACGACGCGGCCTACGAAGCGTATATTTCGGAAGAGAACGTTCCCCATTCCATCTATGAATGCCAGGGAGCCAGGACCTGCGCCATCGAGCTGAGATCCTTCTCCAAGAACGCCGGATTTACCGGAACCCGTCTTGGCTTTACCGTAGTGCCCAAGGATCTCAAGAGCGGCGACGTCAGCCTTCACGCGCTGTGGGCGAGACGCCACGGGACGAAATACAACGGCGCGCCCTATATTGTGCAGAGAGCCGGGGAGGCCGTGTATTCCCCGGAAGGCAAAGAGCAGCTGAAAAAACAGGTGGCTTACTACATGAACAACGCCAGAGTGATTAAGGACGGCCTGAAGGAAGCAGGCTACACCGTGGCCGGAGGCGTGAACGCCCCCTATATCTGGCTGAAGACGCCGGGCAGGATGACCTCCTGGGAGTTCTTCGACTATCTTCTGGAAAACGCCAACGTAGTGGGGACTCCCGGCTCCGGATTCGGCCCCAGCGGAGAAGGATACTTCCGGCTGACGGCCTTCGGCTCCTATGAAAACACCGTAGCCGCCCTGGAACGGATCCGGAAATTATAAAAAACAGAACAACGCATTTATAAAATCGAAGGAGGCAGCAGCCCGCGCCGTCGGACTGCTGCCTTTCTTAGGACTGGTTCGACAACTTCCCAGGATAAAAAACTAAGTATCTCAAAAAAGGAGATTGGAGAATGAATGCAGAAAACAAAAAAAGAAACGTAATTCTTGACTGTGATCCGGGGATCGACGACTGCCTGGCCCTTATGCTGGCGCTTCGTTCCCCGGAACTGAACGTTTTGGGCATTACCACGGTGTGCGGCAACGTCCCCGCCGCCCTGGGAGCCAAAAACGCACTGAAAATTCTGAAGCGGTACGGCCGTCTGGACATTCCGGTCTATGTGGGGGAGGAAAAACCACTGAGACGGGAATACGTAAGCGCCCAGGATACCCATGGAGAGGACGGGATGGGGGATTCCGGGCTTTCGGAAGTGGAGGAAGTAAGCCCCCTTCCGGGAGCGGTGGATTTCCTGAACCGGACGTTAAAAGAACAGCAGGAGGTATCGGTCATCGCTCTGGGACCGCTGACCAATGTTGCAAAGGCCCTGGAGGCGGATCCCCAGGCGTGGAGACGGCTGCGGGAATTCGTCTCCATGGGAGGAAACTTTAAGAGCTTTGGAAACTGCTCTCCCGTAGCGGAGTACAATTACTGGTGCGACCCGGACGCCGCGGCTTTTGTCTATGAGAACCTTCCGGTCCGGATTCATATGATAGGGCTGGACGTCACAAGAAAGATCGTGCTGCGCCCGGATATTCTGGAGTATATCTGCCAGATCTGCCCGGAAGAAGGGGAATTTATCCGGAAAATCACACGGTTCTACTTCGATTTTCACTGGGAACAGGAAGAAGTGCTGGGCTGCGTGATCAACGACCCCCTTGCGGTAGCTTACTTTATCGATCCTTCCCTGTGCCGGGGACTGGATCTCTATACCGGCGTCGCGGTGGAAGGAATTGCCTTAGGGCAGACGGTGTGCGACGAGAAGGGCTTCTGGAAGAAAGCGCCGAATTCCAGAGTGCTTACGCAAACCGATACGGAAGGCTTTATGCGTCTGTTCCTGAGCCGCGTGGCAGGAGCGGAGGAGCCGCAGCTTTCCCGTGTGCTGAGACAGCTCTATCCCGCGGCCTGCCGGAATTCCATCGAAGGAGGGCAGCAGGATGCGTAGGCTCTCGGTCCGCCATCTTGCGGTCCTGGGAATCTGTGTGGCTCTGAACTATGTGGGAGCCACTCTGGCGCTATTCCTGCGGCTGCCGGTTTATCTGGACGCGTTGGGAACGGTCCTGGCCTCCTTCCTGCTGGGACCGGTGTACGGAGCCTGCACGGGGACGGCCAGCGCTCTTTTGAGCTTCGCCGTCAGCGACCCTTACGCGCTGTACTACGCGCCGGTTCAGATCCTGCTGGGCTTCCTGGCCGGAATTCTGTACCGGAGCGGCTGGCTGAAGGGGATGAAATTTCCCGCCGGCATTCTGTTTCTCACCCTTCCCGGAACAGCGGTGAGTTCCCTGATAACGGCGTATCTCTTTGGAGGAATTACAAGCTCCGGGTCCTCCCTTCTGGTTCAGCTTTTGCATCACGGAGGAATGAATCTTACGGCTTCCGTTTTTGTGGTGCAGATCCTTACGGACGGACTGGACCGCCTGATTCTGGTAAGCAGTATGCTGGCGTTGCAGAGGGCTCTGCCGGCGGGACTTCGCAGACAGCTTTCGCTTTGATCCGGGAAGCGCGGCCATGAAAAAAAGAGGGCAAACGCCCAATGTCATTAAGTTAGTATGACGTGTAAAGATCTCTATATCTGAAATGGTATAGGGGTCTTTTTATTTTTCAAAAAATGGTTGACATATGCATAAATATGTGCGGCCGATTTCGCTACGGATTGATAAAGAAGACGGCGAAATCGGCCCTTGTAATTAAGGGAAACTTAGTTGCAGGGAGGTATCATATGAAACCGAAACACATTAAAAAAGCTTTGCTGTCAGAAATCGATAAAGTTGCAAATAATCCGAAGGATTATTGCTTTCATCCAGATACTGACTTTACCCGAAAACGGAAAATCTCTATGAAAGCAGTGTTGACAGGGATTATCGGTATGGGAAGCGGTACCCTTACAAATGAATTAATAGATTTTTTTCACGCTTCCCCTCGAATGCCCACACCATCTGCTTTTTTACAGCAGAGAAATAAGATTAGGCCGGAAGCCTTCCGTACCATATTTGATGGCTTCAACAAAACGATTATGAAAGGCATTTCAGAAAAGATGCCTATACTTGCTGTTGACGGCTCTGAAATTCAGATTGCTACAAACCCTGGGGATCCCGGATCTTATTATCCAGGAAGCAACGGGCAAAAAGGATATAATCTTTTACATTTAAATGCACTGTATGAGGTCAATCATCATATTTATACGGATTCCATTATCCAAAAAAGTAAAAATTGTAATGAACATAAGGCTCTTCAGGAAATGGTTGATCGGTCAGCCATACCCAAAGCTCTTATTATAGCCGACAGGGGTTATGAATCTTATAATAGTATGGCGCATATTCAGGAAAAGGGCTGGTACTTTTTGATACGTATTAAAGATGGACATGGAAGTATAAAAAGCAACCTGGAACTTCCGGAGCAAGAGCTGTTTGATCTAAGGGTAAATCTTAACATTACAAGGAAACAGTCAAAAGAAGTAAAAGAGCTGCTAAAGGATAAGAACCATTACCGGTTTCTTCCTTCCAATGCAAACTTCGACTATTTACCTGCAAAAAGTAATTATAAAGATCCAGCTTCGTTTTATGGATTGTCTTTTAGAATTGCAAGATTCCGGATTTCAGAAGATTCTTATGAGACCGTCCTTACAAATCTGGATGAAGAACAATACCCGGTTGAAAAATTAAAGCAGCTTTATGCTTTGAGATGGGGAATTGAAACCTCTTTCAGAGATTTAAAATATACCATTGGAATGTTGAATTTTCATTCAAAAAAGGTGATGGGTATCCAGCAGGAAATCTATGCGCATCTGATTATGTATAACTTTGCAGAAATGATTACCTCGCACGTAGTCATTGAAAAAAAGCAAAGAAAATATACATATAAGGCCAACTTCTCAGTTGCATCGCACTTGTGCCGATTATTCTATCGCGGGAAAACGACATCACCTGATTTGGAAACCATTATCGCAAAGAATGTCATTCCCATACGCCCCGATCGCCATGGGGAACGGAAAGCAACGGTTAAGTTCTTTCATGGTTTCTTATATAGAGTAGCATAAATTTGAATAAGTGAATATAGTTTTTTTGAGGCAGATGAAAATCTGTCTATTTGTGTTTGTCAAAAATGGGAAACAGGCTGAAGAAAACTCCTCAGCCTGTTTTCAGAAAAACACTAAATCAGCTTGTCAGTGATAACTTAATGACATTGGGGGTCACCCCTCCTCTTTTCTTTGTGCCCATCCTGCAGGCGTACATATTTGCAAATTAACAAAACTGCTGGCCTGCTCTGATATTTCTCTATCGGTCAAGGCTGTTTTGTATCTGAAAACACTGCCTGGTTTTAATCCAAGCTGATTTGCAACGTCATTTTCGGTAACTCCATATGCAAACATTAATACCGCGGCAGAGTTTCGCATATCTCGCAGCGAACAACCGCTTAGACCATTGGCATCTGCAAGCGCCTTGATTTTCATTTCCAAAGATCGTTCAGACATCCTCTTATTGCATTTTTTCCCATATGGATTTTTAAAATAAGGTTCAGATGAATCTACTCTCCCACTGTTTGATATTTTTTCGTATTTTTCAAGGATTCTACGTACATCCTCAGGGACGTAAACCAGGTATCTTTTTTTATTTCTGATTATTCCGATATACCAAGACTCCCCGTTTCCTTTATAGATATCTTTACCAGAGAGTCCGCATACCTCTGGAACACTCATTCCTAAGCGGCATATCAATGCAATAATTGTATACAATACGGGATCTTCAGCTGCCGAACCAAGAAGCCTGTCAATTTGGTTGATATTCATTTTCCGCGCCCGTCTCGCAGTATCATATCTTCTCAGCATAGCTACATACTGGATGAAATAATTTCTGCGCATAGCAGCATCTTTTGGATAAATGTCCATTTTCATCGCTTCGTTTGCAAATCTTGATAGTACCCGAAACTTTCTAAGTACAGTGCTGGCAGCAATTTCCT
>CALWMW010000089.1 GCA_944382085.1 uncultured Lachnospiraceae bacterium
GGAGAGCTCCACGACGAATTCTACGTGGAGGAAGACGCTCTTCAGGAACTGGTGATCCGCCTGTTCTATGAAGAAATTTAACTTCGGTTTAAGCTTAGCAATAAGTTTAAACATACATTGGCCCGTCCGGGCCGAAATACGCGGGAAAGGAGGAGAGAGTAATGAAAAGACTTACCGCATTTATTTGTGCAGCAGCCATGACCCTTGGAATGACCATGACCGCAGCAGCAGCGCCCAGCATCGGATCCCTGATTCCGGAAGCGCCCACCGTGGTATCCGGAAATATCCCGGAAGGATATTCACTGGCCGTGCAGGAAGCGAACACAGCGAATTACACCAATGCTACAGTGGCAAGCGTAGTTGACCGGTTCAACGACGACACGGTAGTACTGTCTGTAGCAGAAGCTCTTACGGAGCTTGGAGTAGATACCACTGCTCCGGTTACCACAGAGAGCGGTGTGGTTGTGGACATCACAGCATGCGAGGCTCTGACCCCGTTTGTTGACCTGGCCATCTCAGACGGCACAAATGTAGAGTACACTGTGGACGGAGAGATCACAGCTACCCTTGTGGTAGAGGTGGCAAAGGATCTGACCGCAGAAGATCTGCTGTTAATGCAGGTGAATCCGGAGACCGGTGATGTTTACTTCATTGAAGTAGAGGAGTACGATCCCGCTACAGGATCCATCACAGCTACGTTCCCCTGCCTTGGGCCGTTTACGGTTCTGACAGGAGCAGCCGTACAGGAAACGGAAGCTGCCCAGACAGAGGCAGCCGTTCAGACGGAAGCCGCAGCCGAGATGGAAGCCGCTTCTGAAACAGAAGCCGCTGCCCAGACAGAGGCGGCAGCTGAGACAGAAGCCGCTTCTGAAACGGAGGCAGCCCTGTAAGAAACAGCTGTACCTTAAATGCTTCGCGAAGAGGAGCCTGGTCCTTGGCCAGGACCTCCCTTCGCTGAAACAAACATGCGGAAGAAAAGGACTCTTACACCTATGGCAAAGAAAAATGATTTCAGACAGAAACATCCGATTAAGATGCTGATATATATCGCGGCAGTGATCGCGCTGCTGGCCTGCATCCTGGTCATGGTTCTCCATACCAGGAAAAAGCGGGAGGAATACGAATCGCAGCTCACTTCCCTCTCTCAGAATGAGACGGAATACATCCGTCCGGAGCGAACGACAGAAGCGGAGAGCGAGACAGAGACGGAAGCCGCCGAAGAAGAGGAAGAGACAAAAGACGAGGGCGCCGGAACAGACGACTATGAGGAGGAATCCGACACCGAAGAAGATACGGAAGAATCGTCTGAGGAAGAAGATACGGAAGAAGAAACCGAAGAAGAAACGGAAGAGGAGACAGAAGAAGAAACGGAAGAAGAGACCGAAGAAGAGACCGAAGAGATCCAGGCAGACCTTTGTGTACTGATTCTGAACGGCACCGGAGTAGAGGGGGTCGCCGGATACTGGGCGTCTCAGATGGAAGAAGACGGTTATGAAAATGTGATAGCCGCGAGCTACGAAGAAGAGGCAGAGGAAGAAACGGTTATTTACGTTCAGGAACGGAGCACGGCCCTTCCTTTCCAGGAGTATTTCCAGGAGAGCCGGATCCGGATCGGTGAGATAACAGAAGGCATCCTCATGTCAGATGGGGAGGAAGAACCCGATGAAGTAGACGTTTACGTCATCGTAGGAAAAACAGACGCGCGGAGTGAGTAAAAATGTACCGAAGAAAATCAGAGAGATGGGTCAAGCATTTAGACTTTATGATCGTGGACCTTATAGCCCTTCAGATCTCCCTTGTCCTGTCCTATCTAATCAGGAACCGGGGAGGCAACCTATATCAGGATCCAACGTATCGAAACATCGCAGTGCTGCTGATGGTGATCGATGTTCTGGTATCGGTACTCTTCGGTTCTTTTAAAAATGTCATGAAGCGCGGCTACTTCAAAGGTTTCACCATGATGATCAAGCATGTGATACTGGTGGAGCTGAGCCTTGCTTTCTATCTGTTTTCTGTAAAGGTCGGAGAGAATTATTCCAGAACAATTATTTATCTTATGGGGATCCTTTACCTTTTCCTAGGCTATATCTTCCGGATCAGCTGGAAGAAATATCTCCAGAAGAAGAGGAAAGAAAAAGGAAAGCGGTCTCTTTTGGTGATTACCACTGCGGAGATGGCCAAATCTTCCATTGAAAACATCATGGAAAACAATTACGAACAGTTCTTTATCGACGGACTGGTGCTCTGGGAAGGAGGCGTCATCGGCCAGGAGATCGAGGGCGTACCGGTGGTTACCACCATGGACCAGATTTTTGAATACGCCTCAGACAAATGGATCGACGAAGTACTGATCAACCTGGCGGACGACAACACGTATGCCAGCTACCTGGCGGAGCGGTTCAATGAAATGGGAATCGTGTCCCATATCCGTCTGCTGGACAGCCGCCAGTACGCGGGAAAGAAGCGCTTCATCGAGCGTATGGGAGGCTACACGGTGCTGACCACCAGCGTAAACTATGTGTCCTTAAGCCAGACTGTGATGAAGCGGGCTTTGGATATCGCCGGAGGGCTGGTCGGGTGTTTCATCACCCTGCTTCTTATGCTGATCCTGGGCCCGGCCATCTATGCGCAGTCCCCTGGCCCCATCTTCTTTAAGCAGATACGGGTAGGGAGAAACGGAAAGAAGTTCTACATGTATAAATTCCGCAGTATGTATCTGGACGCGGAAGAGCGGAAGAAAGAGCTGATGGAGAAGAACCGGGTCAACGGCGGGCTGATGTTCAAGCTGGACTGGGATCCCAGAATCATCGGCAGCAAAGAGCTGCCGGACGGAACCTTCAAAAAGGGCATCGGCAACTTCATCCGGGAATGGAGCCTGGACGAGTTTCCTCAGTTTTTTAACGTACTGCGGGGCGACATGAGCCTGGTAGGCACCCGCCCGCCTACGGTGGACGAATGGGAAAAATACGAACTCCATCACAGGGCGCGGCTGGCAGTAAAGCCTGGTATCACCGGTATGTGGCAGGTGAGCGGCCGAAGCAAAATCACGGACTTCGAAGACGTGGTGAAGCTGGATATGGAATATATCAATACCTGGAGCGTGGGGTTGGATCTTCGCATCCTGCTGAGAACCGCGCTGGCAGTGGTTGGGAAAGAAGGGTCGATGTAGCGACTTCTGAAGGAACAAGGGGAGTACATAAATGTCGAGAGAAAAAGCTTGCTTAAGAATCGCCATGGTGGGCCATAAAAGAATTCCCTCCCGTGAGGGTGGAATCGAGATCGTAGTAGAACAGATCAGTACCAGAATGGCAGCTTTGGGGCATCGGGTCACCTGCTACAATCGGGGCGGCCATCACGTCAGCGGGCGTGAGTTTGATGGGACGCATCGGAAAGAATACCAGGGGGTAAGACTGAAAACCGTTCCTAC
>CALWMW010000090.1 GCA_944382085.1 uncultured Lachnospiraceae bacterium
CCGGGAGGCCCCGGAGGGCCGGGAGGGCCAGGCGGGCAGGAAGGCTTGGGACGGCATCCGCAGCCGCAGGACTGTTCCTGCATCTCCTGATCTCTTCTATTCAAAAACCATGCCATATTTTTCTCTCCTTTTTTCCGGCAGCCATACGCTGGCTGCTCTCTGGTTTTCCCTATATTATATGTTGTTTCTCCGGGTTTGCTTTTTCTCTCTGTTTTCCAATCTCCCTATTGTGTATTTTTATTCATTCGAGTACAATGTATATGCATTTTGAAAAAGGAGGACAGAAGTAATGTCACTGAAAAACAAAAAAGATCCTACCAAGCTGAAGACACCCCATACGTACGCGATTATCTTTTTTGTCGTTATCTTCTGCTGGGTTCTCACCTACCTGGTACCGGCAGGAAAATTCAGCACCCATACCATTGAGTATACGGATGCCAACGGCGAAACCGCCCAGCGGACGGTACTCATGGCTGACACGTTCCGCTACAGCTACCGTCTGGATACCGAATTTGTCTCAAAAGCTCTGGTTGAGATCCGAGAGGATTCCGCGCTCATGGAAGAGCTGGAGGTGGATCCGGAAGCTTTAGACGCTCTTATGGAAACGGATTCTTCTTCCTGGACCCAGGAGGATCTGGACGCCGTGGGATTAAGCGACGATGAATTGTATTCTCTCTATGGAGAAGACTTTTACGATACCAGCAAACGGCTTCATAAAACCGCCGGAATCTGGGGAACCGAAGATTTCGGAGGCTTCGGATTCCTGAACTACGTTTTTGAAGGACTGGTGACCGGAGACCGTTCCGGCTCCGCAGTCGGCATCTGCGCCCTGATCCTGGTGGTGGGCGGCGCCTTCGGTATCATCATGAAAACGGGCGCCATCGACGCAGGCATTTACGCATTTATCAAAAGCACCAGAGGACTGGAGCGTCTGGCCCTTCCTCTGCTCTTTCTTCTTTTTTCCCTGGGCGGCGCTACCTTCGGAATGGCGGAGGAATGTATTCCCTTCGCTATGATCATGGTGCCCTTTGTCATTGCCCTGGGATACGATTCCATCGTGGCGGTCACAGTCACCTACGTGGCTTCCCAGGTGGGAAACGCCGTGTCCTGGATGAGTCCCTTCTCTGTTGCGGTGGCACAGGGAATCGCGGGCGTGCCCGTGCTCTCCGGCGCCACCTTCCGTCTTATCATGTGGGTAGCGGTCACCCTGGCTTCCGCGGCTTTTATGATGGCTTACGCCGAACGGATCCGGAAAAATCCTCAGCACTCGGTTGTCTATGAGGGAGACGCTTACTTCCGCAGCCGCATGGATGCCGTAACAGAAGAGGAACGCGAATTCAATCTCGGACACAAGCTGATCCTGCTGGAGATGCTGGCCGTTCTCATCTGGATTATCTGGGGCGTAACGCAGAAAGGCTTCTATATTCCGGAGATCGCTTCCCAATTCTTTGTCATGGGATTCGCAGCCGGCGTCATCGCCATCCTCTTTAAGCTGAACGGCATGACCATCAACGGCATGGCCTCCGCTTTCCAGGGCGGCGTAGCGGATCTGGCCGGTACTGCCGTTGTCGTTGGTATGGCCAAGGGTATCCTTCTGGTACTGGGAGGCTCCGATGCGGACGTTCCCTCTACGCTGAATACGATCCTTTATGGAATCGGAACCGTGCTCTCCGGAGTTCCTTCCTTTATCGGCGCCTGGTTCATGTACATTTTCCAGAGCCTCTTCAACCTGGTAGTGACCTCCAATTCCGGTCAGGCGGCGCTCACCATGCCCATCATGGCGCCCCTCTCCGATCTGGTAGGCGTGCCAAGACAGATCGCGGTTCTGGCTTATCAGCTGGGCGCGGGATTTGTTGACGCCTTTACCCCCGTATCCGCCAGCCTGATCGGCGTTCTGGGCGTTGCCCGGATCGAATGGGGAAAATGGGCGAAATTCCAGATTAAGATGCAGGCGTTCTTCTTTCTTCTGGGTACAATCATTATCGGAATCGCGGTTGCGATAAATTTCCAGTAAAAAAGGAAAGCAGGGATACGATATGGCAATGGTTACCATCATCCGAAAGGCAAACGTTTATCAGCCGGAAGCAGCCGGCGTAAAAGACATTCTGATTCTGGGAGACCGGATCGCCGCAGTGGGGGAAAACCTCACCGCGCAGTTCGGCGGAAGCGTTGAAGTAGAAGAGATCCAGGGAGAAGGCCTTGTGGCCGTACCCGGATTTATCGACAGCCACGAACATATTCTGGGGGGAGGCGGAGAAGGCGGCTTCCATACCAGGACTCCTGAGGCGTCTCTGGGCGATCTGATCCGAAACGGCATCACCACTGTGGTGGGCTGCATCGGCACAGACGGAATCGGCCGGGATATGACGGCGCTTCTGGCCAAGGCCCACGCCCTGGAGAACGAGGGCGTCACCACCTACGCTTACACCGGTTCCTACCAGGTGCCGGTGCGCACTCTTACCGGAAGTCTGATGCAGGATATTATGATGCTGGACAAAGTGATCGGCGTAGGGGAAGTGGCCATTTCCGACCACCGCTCCTCGCAGCCTTCCTTTGAAGAATTCGCCCGGATCGCCGCCGACGCCCGTGTGGCGGGGATGCTTTCCGGAAAGGCCGGCGTCGTCAACGTCCATCTGGGGGACAGCCCGCGGAAGCTGGATCTCATCCTGCGGGTTGTCCGCGAGACGGAGATCCCCGCCTCCCAGTTTCTTCCCACCCATGTAAACCGGAACGCGGCGCTCTTTGAAGAGTGCCTGGATTTTGCACGCCAGGGCGGCGTCATCGATTTTACCGGAAACGAAGACATCGATTACTGGGAGACCATCTGCGATGAGGTCCGGGTCTGCAAGGGAATCCGGCGGCTTCTGGATCTGGGGATTCCGGACACCCGTTTCACCATTTCCTCCGACGGGCAGGGCAGTATGCCCCTCTTCGACGAAAACGGACAGTACCAGGGAATCGGGATCGGCAAAGCTTCCTGTCTCCTAAAAGAAGTACGGGAATGCGTGCAGAGAGAGGGGATCCCTCTGGAGACGGCCATCAAAGGGATCACGGCCAACCCGGCCTCCATCCTGAAGCTGAACCGCAAGGGACAGCTGAAGCCTGGCTTCGACGGAGACGTCTGCCTTCTCACGGAAGATTCTCTGTCCCTTCACACGGTAATCGCCCGCGGGCGGGTCATGGTAAGGGACAAAAAGCAGCAGGTTTTTGGCACCTTTGAAAAGTCTTAAAGACCGGAAAAGTATTCTGTATTATACGCGCAGTGGGGAGAATCCGGCCAGAATGCCCGCGCAAGGGCATTGTACTGCTTTGCCGTTTTCCGGTCTCCCATCCGGTCATAGCAGACACAGAGGGAAATCGCCGGGAGGTAACCATAGCATTCCTCCTGGATGAATGCCCCTGTGTCTGCCTTTTTTTCCGCTCCCAGCGCCTGGCGGTACCAGTAGGCCGCCTGCGCGTACTGCCCCCGGTCCAGAAAATGTCGCCCAAGGTCGCAGCAGGTCTCTCCCCTCGGCACGTCGTAAACCAGTCCTTTCAGAAGAGCCTCCAGCGCGGCTTTCTCATCTCCCAGCCCATAACAGCAGTATGCCAGCTGTCTGGAAGCGTCGATTTTATTTTCCGTCCATCCGTCCTTTTCCTCCAGAAAAGCCTCCAGTACCTCCCTGGCTCTTTGGTACTGACGGTGAGCCAGGAGTTCCCTGCCGTAATAATACTGTTCTCTTGGCGAAAAGGCAGCTCCTTCCCCGCGCATCCGCTCATAGATTCTGAGATTCCGGTCCGGATCTCCCGGTTTTACCTTTCGGTGTTCGATGGGAATCTCCTCTCTCCGGATCCGGCCTTTCGGCGTCACCGCTTCATGCACCCTTCCCTGGAACCGGAAACCCATATGATTCCGGAAAATCCGCTCCCGGTCGTAGCAGAAGGCCGCGTTTCCCCGGTCGTCATACCGGGTCACGTACGGCATCATGATCAGGTCCGCCTCCCCCAGCCGCTCTTTCATTTTCAGGAATTCCTCCCGATCGCTCCCATTGATCACATCGTCCGCGTCCATCCACATAAGGTATTCCATCCTCCCTTTTCCCAGGGCGAAATTCCGGGCCGCCGAGAAGTCCTCCTGCCAGGGAAAATCAAAGATCCGGTCTGTGTACGCGGCGGCGATTTCCTTGGTAGCGTCCTGCGAGCCGGTATCCGCCACGACAATCTCCTCCACCAGATCCTTCATGCATTCCAGGCATCTTCCCAGCACTTCCTCTTCATTTTTCACGATCATGCAAAGACTGATGTCCGCCATAAAAAACCTTTTCTTTTATTCTATGCCGCCTCCGGATTTGAAGCTTCAAAAAAATAATTTTTTCCATATCGACATTCGTTTCAAGCTGTGCTATAAAGGTCTGGGACGGTTTCATTTCTACTTCAAGGGAGGGTTTTACATGGCAAAAAAAAGCGCTTCCGTAAATCAGATTACGGAAGGTGTGATCTGGAAACAGCTTCTGATTTTTTTCTTTCCGATTCTCATCGGAACCTTATTCCAGCAGCTTTATAATACGGCGGACGCCGTCGTGGTGGGCCGCTTTGTGGGGACAAAAGCTCTGGCGGCCGTAGGAGGCTCTACGGGGCAGATTACGAATCTGATTGTAAACTTTTTCGTTTCTCTGGCCTCCGGCGCGACGGTGATCATCGCCCGCTACTACGGAGCCAAAAAGAAGCAGGATCTGAACGATACGCTTCACACTGCCATCGCCCTGTCCCTGGCAGGCGGAGTGATTACCACGCTTCTTGGGATCGCTCTGGCTCCGGCCCTTCTGGAGCTTATGAAAACGCCGGCCGATGTGATGCCGGATTCCACGGTATATCTGCGAATCTATTTCGGAGGTATTCTTTTTGTCTTTATTTATAATGTAGGATCCGCGATTCTAAGAGCCGTGGGGGATTCTACCAGGCCCTTATATTACCTGATCGTCTGCTGTTTTATCAACATTGTGCTGGATATCCTGCTCGTAGTAGGATTTCACATGGGTGTGGCCGGCGCCGCCATCGCCACCGTTTTTTCCCAGGTGGTAAGCGCTGTCCTGATTCTGCGCGCCCTGGCGAAATCCAGGGATATGTATCTTCTGGAGGCGCGGAAAATCCGCTTCCACCGGTATCTTCTCGTTGCCATTGTTACCATCGGGCTTCCCTCCGGCATTCAGTCAATCATGTACAACATCTCCAACATGATCATCCAAACCTCCCTGAACAGCCTGGGGACGGATACCATGGCCGCCTACACAGCCTTCGGGAAAATCGACGCCATCTACTGGATGATTTCCGGAGCCTTCAGCGTATCCATCATTACCTTTATCGGACAAAATTACGGGGCCGGAAAATACAGCCGCATGAAGCGAAGCGTCAAGGTCTGTCTGCTTCTGGATCTCATTGCTTCTATCCTGGTGAGCGCCCTTCTTCTGTTCGGCGGGCAGTACCTCCTGCAGATGTTTACCGCGGATCCGGAGGTCATCCGCATTGGCATGGACATCATCCGGGTGATCGCTCCCTCCTATGTCCTCTTTATCTTTATTGAAATTCTCTCCAGCGCCCTCAGGGCCGTGGGAAATGTCCTGGTGCCTATGATCATGACCTGTACCGGTATCTGCGTCCTGCGAATCCTGTGGATCTTTCTGGCTGCGCCTCACTGGCCGGGAGTAAAAGCCATCCTTTTGAGCTACCCCATCTCCTGGGGACTGACGGCGGCGCTGTTTGTTGTATACTATTACGTTAATCAGAAAAAATTTTTCCAGGCCCATGCGGCCGATAAGGAGGAGCGTTCATGAATCTTACCTTTACAGGAAATCAAAATCTTATTTCTCTGGTTGCAAAGGGAAGCGAAGTTCTTCTGGAAAGCCTGGATCTTCCGGACGGTTCTCTCCTTCTGAACCTGGAAGAAATTCCGGCAGGACAGGAGGCTTTTCTGAAAAAAGAAGGGTCGGTCTGCACCCTGGCCTTTCGGGAGCCCTCCCAGTATTTTCTTCTTTTAAACCGCGCGCTCCATCACCTGGATGGCGACTTTGCGCTGACGAAAACTCCCTTCTTCCGAAAGAGAGGCTTTATGCTGGACTGTTCCAGAAATGCCGCGGCCACGCCGGAAAAACTGCGTTCCATGATCCTGAACCTGGCAAAAATGGGAATGAACCAGCTTCTCCTTTATATGGAAGATTCTTATGAAGTACCCGGATATCCCTATTTCGGCGCGTACAGAGGCCGCTATTCCCAGGAAGAGCTTCGCGGACTGGATCAGTTCTGTTCCCTGTTCGGCATAGAACTGATCCCCTGTGTCCAGACACTGGCCCATCTCCACAACTTTCTCCGCTGGGAAGCTTCCCGGCCTTTCCTGGATACCCCGGACATTCTGAAGGTGGGATCCGACCAGGTTTATTCCTTCCTCCGGGCCCTTCTGGAATCATTGAAAGACTGTTTTTCCACCCGGAACATCCACATCGGCATGGACGAAGCCAATGCCCTGGGGCTTGGAAATTATCTGAAAGAAAACGGATATCAGAAAAGCTCCCTGCTTATGCGGGAGCATGCGGATAAAGTGCTGGCGCTCTGCCGGGAAACCGGCTGGACGCCTATGATGTGGAGCGATATGTTTATTACCTCCAACACAGGAAAAGGCTACTATGAGGTGGACGCGTCCACAGATCCGGCCGATTGGGAAAAACCTCCCGCCGGCCTGGGCATGGTATACTGGGATTATTACTGTACGCAGGAAGAACCCTACCATACGATGCTCAGGATCCACAGAGAGCTTTCCGAACGGGTCGTCTTTGCCGGAGGCGTCTGGAACTGGAACGGCATGGCTCCCAATTACGGGCGGGCTTTTCGCTGTACCCAAATGGCATTGAAAGCCTGCCGGGAGGAAGGCATTCAGGAGGTATTTGCCACCGCCTGGATGGACAACGGAGCGGAAACCCCGCTGGACGCCGTCTGGCCCGGCCTGGCCGCCTTCGCTTTTCTGTGCTTTCACCGGGAGTGGGAGGAAGAAAAGCTCCGGCTGTTCTTCCGTGACTGCCTGGACGCAGAACTGGAGGATTTCTGTGTCCTGGATGATTTTGACGCTCTATTTAAGGGAACCGGAAAAAATTTCACTTCGGACAATCCTTCCAAGTATCTGCTGTACCAGGATCCCCTGCTGGGGCTGTTTGATTTTCATCTGTCCGGCGTGAACGTCTCCGGCTACTATTCCTGCCTGGCCGAACGGCTCAGGAAACTTCCGGAAAAGAATCCGGCCTATGAAACCTTTTTCCGTTTTTATGCTCTCTATGCCCTGGTTCTCTCCAGAAAAGGAGACCTTGGCCTGCGCATAAAAACCGCCTACGACAGAAAGGACCGCGCGGCCCTGGAGCGCATCTGCCGGGAAGACATTCCTCTTCTCTTAGAGGATCTGTCCGAAATGCAGATCCTTAGGGAAGCGCTTTGGTTTGCGGACGCCAGGCCGATGGGCTATGAGATCCTGGATCTGAAGCTTGGAGGCGTGATGACCCGTCTGCATGCCTGCGTCCGAAGGCTTACTTCCTGGCTGGACGGACATGTCAAACGGTTGGAAGAGCTGGAACAGGAACGTCTGCCCTACTGGACTTCCGGAAATCCGGAGCTCAGAGAGAACCTCTGGGACAGAATCATCAGCGCCAGCGGGCTTATGGATACGGTGTGAGGGGAAAGTAAACGCATCCGAACAAAAAAAGAAGCAGTCACGTAATCAACCGCTTTCTCGGATCGTTTCGGCTTTACCGCTTAAATACTCCACAATTCCCCGGCAGATTGCCTCTGCCGCCCGATCCTGGTATTCCTCCCGCACAAGCAACGCTTCATCCTGCGGGCTTGAGAGGAAACCGCACTCGACAATCACCGCCGGGCCCTGGGACTGTTTTAAAAGATAGTAGGAATCGTTTGCTTTTATTTCTCTGGAGTTGGTTTCAGTCAGCGCATCGTTCAGTTCCTTTTGAATGGATGCCGCCAGTTTTTGTCCTTCTTGGGAAGTCTCATAATAGAATACCTGAGGTCCCCGTACAGCCGGATCCGGATAGCTGTTCTGATGAATGCTTACGGTAAGCAAAGGCGCTGCCTCCTTGATCCTGTCGCAGCGCCTTTGCATATCCTGTGCCTTCTTGTCGGAAGCGTCCTCATCGTATAACCCCTGATCGGTCTCTCTGGTCATCACTACCTGATACCCTTCCTCTTCCAAAAAGGTCCTCAGCTTCTTTCCATAAAGAAGATTCAAATCTTTTTCTATGGCTCCGCCAGCCCCTATGGTGCCGGAATCGCGTCCCCCGTGGCCGCAGTCCACCACGATAACGCCTCGGAATTCCCGCTGACTTTCCGTCGTTTGTTCTGTTTCGTTTTGCCGCCTGTCCGTTTCCCTCTCTTCTGCGATTTTACGGATGAAAAGGGAAGGCAGAAAATAGGCCAAAAGGAGCAGAAGGATGGACATGATCAAAGAACTGTGTTTCGGAAAATGGAACATAGAAGTCTAAACCTCCGGGAGTCTTTCTCTTTTTCTATATGCTCCATCCTCTAAGGAAATACGACAGATCAGAAATTCTTTCCGCGCAAATTAAAAAAACACCGTCCCCGATGTCTTTGCATCAAAAACAGTGCTTTCAGTGCGCGATCAGGGGCTCGAACCCTGGACACCCTGATTAAGAGTCAGGTGCTCTACCAACTGAGCTAATCGCGCGTCTTTCCTTTTCGTTCCTCCGGTCTTTCTCAGGAACGAAAATTATTATAATACATTGTTTATGAAAATGCAAGCACATTTTTATATTTTTTTAATTTCTTTTTCTCCCCTTTCCCTTGCAACTGATTTCCAAAAATTTTATAATAAGAGAATGCGAGATTTTGCAAGTACAAGCATGGGAAAGGACGTTATGAAAGAGAACGAGACCAAAAACACGCCTCTTTTTTCCGGAGACACGCCTCCCGGAGAAAGCCAGCGTTTCATCAAAAACAACCGCTATTTTACCATCTGCGTATACGGCGTGGTGATGCTGATCATCACCGCTGTGATCTTTAAGGCAATCCTGGATTTTGACAAGACCAAAGAATGGTTCGGTCAGGTGCTGCAGATGCTCAGCCCCTTCTTCTTCGGGGCGCTGCTGGCGTATGTGCTGAACCCCCTGGTTCACAAGTTTTACCGGCTGCTGGCTTTTCTTCAGAAGAAAGCCGGCTTCCGGATGCATCACGCGCTTCATACGATTCTGGCGATCCTGCTTACCTACATCCTGGTTCTGGGCTGCATCGTTTTGATTCTTCTGTACGTTGTACCCGAAGTCATCCGCAGTTTTATGGATTTTGTCAATTATATCCCTACTGCGTACGATATGCTGATGGATCTGCTGGAGGAGCTTCAGGCAAACAATCCGGATCTGGATTTCGAACTGATCATCGATCCTTTGAACGATATTATTCCGGATCTGATCAGCTCCCTGAGAAATTTTGCGGTGAATACGGTTCCGGCTCTCTATACCGTATCCGTATCCATTGTCTCCTGGGTTGTAAATCTGCTCATCAGCATTATTGTTTCTATTTATATGCTGTATGACAAGAAACGGCTCATGCTTTCCGCCTGGAGAATCATCTGCGCCTTCCTTCCCAAAAAGCGGATTTCCTCCTGTCAGAAAATCCTTTCCGAGTGCAACCGGCTTCTTGGAAATTATGTGGTGGGCGCTTTCATGGACGCCACCCTGGTGGGAATTCTCTGCTTCACGCTGATGAATATCCTCAGGCTTCCCTACGCTCCCATCATCAGCCTTGTAGTGGGACTCACCAACATGATTCCCTACTTCGGCCCCTTCATCGGAGCGGTTCCCGGAGTGGTGATCCTGCTGTTTATCTCTCCGGTCAAGGCGTTTACCTTTGCCCTGATGATTCTGTGTATGCAGCAGATTGACGGACTGATTATCGCGCCCAGGATCCTGGGGCTTTCCACCGGCATGCGGCCTCTCTGGATTATCCTGGCCATCACGGTGGGAGGCTACGTAGGAGGCGTCGTAGGTATGCTGCTGGGCGTTCCCACCGTGGCGGTGCTCAGCTACCTCTTCGACCTGTATCTTCAGTACCGTCTCTCCAAGAAAAAAATCTCGGATTCCCAGGTCTCCGACCTTTTGAAAGGATACGACCTGGACGACTGAGCGACCGGTCAGAACGGCCGTCTGCGCCTTCTTCTGTTTTCCGGCTGGCCAAGGAGCCTCTTTACTTCTTCAAAGGACTGTCTCAGCCGGAGCGCTCTCTGATTTACCCCTGGCTTATCGTAAGCCAGGCGGTAAGCTTTGCTTTTCCATCTTCTTTTCAGCCGTTCCACCGCCTTGGGAGACCTTCTCTCCCTGTCTCTTCTTTCTATTTTATGCGGCTTCTCCCAAAAGGGAAACGCGGCCTATCTGGACAGGATCAGCTTGCAGATCGGATTGCCTTTCTCCAGAAAACGTTCCTCATATTCCGTCATAATATTTCCCCGGCTCAGAACGGGATCTCTGTGAAGGTCAAAGGTGCAGGCCTCCACCTTCCAGCCCGCCGCTTTCGCTTCCTCAAGGGCGAAGTCGAAAAGAGGCCGGTTGTCTGTCTTAAATTCAATCTTTCCTTCCCGCGCCAGAATCTGATCGTACCGTTCCAGGAACTGGCGGCTGGGGAGTCTTCTCTTGGCGTGGCGGTCTTTGGGCCACGGATCCGAAAAGTTCAGGTAAATCCCGGCCACCTCTTCTTCTCCGAACACCAGAGGCAGCTCTTCCGCCTCCATCCTGAGGAAAAGAAGGTTCCTGAGATCCTCCCGCTCCTCCCGTTTTTCCAGCGCGCGCAGCAGTACGCTGGAATACTTTTCAATGCCGATATAGTTTTTCTCAGGATTCCCGGAAGCAAGGTCCGTGATGAAACGGCCTTTTCCCATTCCCACCTCAAGGTAAAGAGGATTGCGATTTCCAAAGACCGCTCCCCACTTCCCTCTTTTTTCTTTCATCTCCTCTTCCGGCACAACGAAAGGGCTGGCCGCGATCCGCTCTCTGGCGCCTGGTATATTTCTAAGTCTCATACGTCTCTTCCTCTCTTTTTTCTTCCTTACTTATTTTGCCTGCAATTTAAAAAATGTCAAGCCTTTGTGACAGGAAAATCACAAGTATTAAATCTGCTTTTCCATCACCCTTTTTATTGACTTTTTATTATGGTTCGGGTAATATCTTAAATAAGATGTAAAAAATTTGTAATTATTTCTTTCGAGTTTGAGAGGATCCTGATGTTATGAAACGAAGAAAACTACTGGCTTTGCTGGCTCTGACGGGACTTCTTGCCTGTACCTCCCCTGTGATGACCGCCAATGCCGCCTGGAAGAACACCTCTTCCGGAAAGATTTATACCCAGACGGCTTCCCCCGGCTACGTCACGGGCTGGAAGAAGATCAGCGGGAAATGGTACTATTTTAATTCCTCCGGCATTATGCAGACCGGCTTCCAGACCATCAACGGCAAGACCTACTACCTTAACGCCAGCGGCGTGCGACAGACCGGCTGGCTTACCTACGGCAGCCGGACTCTGAAATATTACTTCAACAGCAGCGGCGTCATGCAGACCGGCTTCCAGACCATCAGCAAGAAGCCGTACTACTTCAACGAAAAAGGAGTCATGCAGAAAGGCTGGATCCGGGTAGACGGCAAGCAGTACTACGCAGATCCCAACGGCGTTCTGGCAAAAGACGAATGGGTCGGCAACTATTACTTCCAGGAAAACGGCGTCATGGCTACCAATGCCTGGATCGACGGAAAATGGGTGGGGGAAAACGGAAAGTATACCGGCGTCAAGAACAACGTAGGCTGGGTCAAGGACGACGGCAAAACCTACTACTACGATACCGACGGCAAAAAGGTAAAAGGCTGGCTGAATCTCAAGGGCAAGACGTACTATCTGCACCCCACCACCGGCGTCCTCCAGAAAGGATGGCTGAAAGTCGGCGGCAAGAAATATTTCGCCGGCCCCAGCAAGGGCGTGATCCAGAAGAAAGCTTGGGTAAACGGAAAATATTTAAAGAGCAACGGCGTCATGGCCACCGGCTGGACCACCGTCGGCAAGAAAACGTATTACTTTAAATCCGACGGCACCAGGAAGACCGGCTGGATTAAGCGAAACAAGAAATACTACTACTTCAGCAAGGGCGTTCTTCAGAAGAAGAAATGGATCGGCAAGAAATACGTAACCAGCTCCGGCGCCCGCGCTTCCGGATTTACCAAGATCGGGAAGAGTACTTACTATTTCAAGCCTTCTACGGGAACCAAGATGACCGGCTGGGTTACCACCGGCGGAAAGCGGTACTTCCTGAACAAGAACGGCGTGCTCCAGAAAGGGCGCTGGCTCTGGTCCAAGAATTATTACGCCACGAAGGACGGCTCCGTTCTCAAAGGACTTAACGCCGTAGGCGGCAAGCTCTACTACTTCAACACCTCCACCGGGAAGAAGATCACAAAGACCCGGAAGAAGGTGGGCGGTTATTACTATTACTTCACGAAGAGCGGCGCGGCCGCCAAAAGCACCTGGGTAAAGATCGGGTCGAAATATTACTATTTCAAGAGCAACGGAAAAATGGCCACCAACACCTGGGTGGGCAAATATTACGTAAACAGCAAAGGCGTCCGGACCAACCTGAAGAAAACCACCGGCTGGACCACTGTGGACGGCACCAAGTATTATTTTAACAGCAGCGGCAAGATGCTGACCGGCCTGCAGACCATCGGAAACCAGAAGTATTACTTCGCCTCGACAGGAGCCATGCTCACCGGCCTCCAGACCATAGGCAGCAACCGCCACTATTTCTACCCGGACGGCTCCATGGCCGCTTCCGTAACCATCATTGTAGGAAATAAGGAATATACCATTAATTCCAGCGGCGTGATCACAAAGGAATCCACACTGAATGTCTCAGGCAGCACCAAGGGTTCCCAGATCGCCAAGTTTGCCTTAAACTTCGTGGGAAATCCTTACGTGTACGGCGGTACCAGCCTTACAAAGGGCGCGGACTGCTCCGGTTTTGTCCAGACCGTATTTTCCACCTACAAGATTAAGGTACCCCGTGTCGCCAACGACCAGATGAACGGCAAGGGAGGCGTCGCGGTGGATCTCTCCAGCATCCAGCCGGGCGACCTTCTCTTCTACGGCTCCGGAAATTACGCAAGCCATGTGGCGATTTACATCGGAAACAAGCAGATCGTCCATGCCAGCAATTCCCAGCCCTATCCCAAGGGAGGAATCAAAGTTTCCCCGTACAATTATGATACGCCCATCAAAGCGGTGCGCTACTGGTAAAAAGGAAGGCCGGTACAGAATCCAAAACGTTCTGTACCGGCCCTTTTAAAATGTTTCTTTCAGGGATTGTTTTCTGAATATTCTGTTTTTTATTCTAATTGTCCCATTTCCGCGCTGTCAATCCCTTCTTCGCGCTTTTTGCTTCTTTATCACAATCCACAAAACATCCGTTCCTTCCAAAAACCTATGTAAACCGGTTTATACACAGGAAAAAATGTGGACAATGTGAATAACTCAGTGAATAACTTGATCTTCACGGGTTATCCCACTGCGCAGCGCTGTGGATAACCCGTGAATTTTTTGTCGGATCGTCCCGGCCTTTTTTTCTTTTCCTTTTGGTTTTGTGCAGGATTACCTTTCTTTTTCCGCTATCCTTCCCATTTCTCCAAAAGTCGCCTTTTAAACCGTCAGACAGTTTTTGTTGTTTTCTTTCTATTCTTCCAGACTCACATAAGAGAGGAACTGGTTCCCTGCTTCCTCAAACAGGGCGGTACTGTCATTCAGACCGTAATAATACGTCTCGTCGCTGCCCGGATCCAGGAGAATCGTATTAAACTCGTCATACCCTACAATCGCCACCGGTCCCTCCGGCGTAGCCGCCAGAACCGCTCTTCCCTGGCCTACAAAGTACAGCACCATATCCAGGGTACAGCCGGTAAGATCCAGGATCCTGGTTCCCATCGCCTCTTCCAGGGCCGGTATCTCCATGGTTCCCGTCCGGAAAGCCTGGGGAACCTCTTCCACATCCATGCGGTACTGCGTATCCCGGTTTCCTCTTTCCCATACGAATTCTTTGTCTTCGTTGATTACCACGCCTACCTTATCGTCCGCCCGGCGAATCGCCTCCGCCGCGGTTACATAGACGTTTTCCAGGCTCCCTCCTGCGTATACGTAGAAGAGTTCTTCTTTCTCCTGGTTTACGGGAATGGCTACCGTCCTGTCCTCGCTGCGAAGCAGCATTTTGCCCGTCACCACCTGGGGATTCTCGTCGCGGATCTCGGTTCCCACCCGAAGCAGAAGTTCCGCCTGTTTGGTCTCGGAGACTTCTGTGGTTATGCCGTAAGTCACCTCCTGGGAGGTATCGGTGTTTACAATATAGTCCTCCGACGTTTCCGTATACTCCGTTCCCTGTCTCGTCGCCCGGCGCAAAGTCAGCATGGTATCAGAGGTTTCTGCGTCCATGATATAAATGCCTTCCTGCCGGTATTCCCGGATTTCCTCTCCCTCTTCGTTCAGAATGGTCAGGCTGGACATGGGAAATACTTCGCTTCCTTCGTGGGAGAGATCGATATCCGAGGACAGCGCCGTCCCGTAAACCAGATCTTCCTCCATAAAAGCCAGGGGACGGATCCTTTCCTGCTCCCCGCAGACCGTCTCCCGCACCGTTCCCGTCTCAAAGTCCATTACCTTCAGCGTTCTGGAGTCGTACCGCTCTCCCTCCTCCAGCCAGGCGAAATAGCGGTTGGAGGCCGAGCTTAAATAGCACTCCTCCTTCAGTCCTTCCAGTACCGCCTCATAGGCCCTGGTCTGCAGATGAATCCGGTAGACGATCCCTTCCAGCAGAAGGTAGCAGTCCTCCTGGTCGTCGGTTACGTACACCAGGCTGTCGGTATCCAGCTTCAGCATATCGTAGGATTCCATGGTGCGGACAAACAGGATCTCCTCCGAGGTGGCGGAGGCGTCCTCATAATAGTAGAGGGCAATGCCGTTCTCCCCCTCGTGAGCGCCCCGGTTCATATAGCCCGATACGCAGTACCAGACATTGCCGGAGGAATCCGTGCGAAGGATTTTAATGTTGTTTTTGTCATAAAAATCCCGGTAGTCCATGTTTTCCTGCTGGGGAAATCCAAAGACCCGGCTCAGCTTGCCGCTGTTGATTTTGTACACCCAGAGCTCGTTTTCCTTGACAAAGGCCACGGTGTCATGGTCCTGGTCAAACACGTACTCCACCTGACCGCTGGTAATCCCCAGAAGGACGCCCTGGTCGTCCAGCACCGTCTCTTCTGTGTTAAAAATTTCATCCGTAGTCCTTGTGAAATCCAGAAGGAAAATTCTGGTGTCCGTGTACCGGAGCCGATAGAATTCTTTTACGTTATAAATCTCCGTCGCGCCTTCCTCTCCCACGGTAGAGATCCGGTACTCCAGCACGAAGGACGCGGTGGTTCCGTTGATATCCACCAGGCTTGGCGTGGGCTTGTAGAAAATCTGCGGGTTCAGATCCCCCCACATAAGCTGGGATACGCTGTCGTGAATATCCATATACGCCAGGCTGGAGGCCTGATCCGTCGTCTCGTCCGGCTCCACGACTGCCGCCAGCGTCTCCTGATCCGTTTTGTTTACGCACTTGTCGTAAAATCCTGTTACAAAATCCAGATAGGACGCGAGATGAAGCCCGTCCTCCAGGAGAAACCGGGTATAATAATAGTGCTCTCTTCCCCCTGCCGTCACCTGGATTTTCAGGATATACTCCTGATTCATCCGCATATGGTGCTGAATCTCCAGGGAAGCGTACAGGTATCCGTCCTCCTCCGTGAGGTTCGTCACCCCCGTATTCTCCAGGGACTGGCTGCCGTCCAGGCTCAGCACCTCATAAGAGACGCCCTCCACCTCCGTATCAAAGGGCTGGATCTGGATCTCCAGGATATGGTCTCCGTCCAGTACCGTAACAGCGTCCCGAATGTAGTTCACATCCATCTCATAGGCATATCCGTGAAGGCAGTTGTAGGATACGCCGTCGTTTCGCATGTACACCAGCGGAAAAGAAGAATTCTCCATCGCCTCCGCGGTATCCGGAGTCACCTGGTTGATCATTCCCTCAAAGAAAATCACCGCTCCCACAAAAATCACCAGAAGCACCAGGATGTGAAGAACGATTCTTCTTACCGCCGCTATTCTTTTACTCACCGGCTGCTCCTCCTTTCAAAAGCTGATCCAGCAGAGGACTGACGTGAAGCGCTTCCATGCATTCCTCAAGCGCTCTCCG
>CALWMW010000091.1 GCA_944382085.1 uncultured Lachnospiraceae bacterium
TTATTTGCATCTTTTTATTGAAGTAGTTTTTCCAATTATGGAGGTGTTTTTTATGCAAAAAAATAATGCAAAAATGACATGGGATACCCGTACGCTTGTTTTTCTGGCTCTGCTTGTGGCCATGCACATTGTGCTGGTACGTCTGGTGGTGATTGATCTTGGTTCTTACCGGATTACGGTAGGCAGCGTCTGCACCATCATCGCGGGGCTGTGGTTCGGCCCGGTGGCGGGAGGCGTCAGCGGACTGATCTCGGATATTCTGGGATGTATTCTCAAAGGATACGCCGTGAATCCTTTTATCACGGTGGCGGCTATCCTCTGGGGTGTTGTTCCCGCGCTTACGCGCTCTAGGATCCAGGGGAGCCGGCCCAGGAAGACGGCGGTTGTCTGTGCTTCCGTGGTGGCGGCGTCCGTTCTGTCCACCCTGCTTTTCACAACGGCGGGGCTGGTGATTTTCATGGGCTACCACCTGTTCGCCATTCTTCCCGGAAGAGTGGTTCAGTGGGCCATTATGACGCCCATCTACTGTGTTCTGACCTGTATGCTGTATTTCAGTCCACTTACGTCTATGGTCTGGACCGCTACCGGACGGGGCAAGAAGAGCGCGGCCAGAAGCGCATGACAGAGAAAACAATTGCTTACATAAAAAGCCTGTGCTGATTCCCCACAGGCGGAGGGAAAAGCGCTGCCGCACAAGCAGCGCTTTTCCCGTCTGAAGAAACCGTACAAGGGAGGAGCCAAGATGAACGATACGGAAGCGAGAACCTACATCGAGGAGTTAAATCGGAAGAAAGGGAGCGTTCCCGGACTTGACGCCATAAGGGAACTGTTGAAGCGTCTGGGAAATCCACAGGACCGTCTGCGGATTCTCCATATCGCAGGCACAAACGGAAAAGGTTCTGTCCTTTCCTGCCTGACTTCCATTCTGACAGAGGCCGGGTTTAAAACCGGAAGCTACACCTCGCCGGCGCTGTTTTCCTATAGGGAGCGGTTCCAGATTAACCAGAAAAATATTTCAGAAGAGGACTTTGCCGCTCTGGTGGAGAAAGTGAGACGGGCGGCAGAGGAGATGGAGCGGGACGGGAAAGGTTCCCCTACGGCCTTTGAAGTGGAGACTGCGGCAGCTTATCTCTATTTTCAGGAAAACCAGTGCGAGTTCGCCGTGGTGGAGGCGGGAATGGGAGGACGTCTGGACGCGACGAACAGTATCACGTCTTCCGTTCTCTCGGTTCTTGTCTCCGTCAGTATGGATCATATGCAGTTTTTGGGGAACAGCCTCGAAGAGATTGCCTGGCAGAAAGCCGGGATCCTGAAACCGGGCGTTCCCGCACTCTGCGGAATCCTTCCGGAAGAAGCCGCCGCGGTGGTTCGGAAAGAAGCAAAAGAACAGGGCGTCCCGCTTACGTTTCTTGACCCGGAAAAGATCCGGGACAGACGACGGGAAGGACCGGTACAGTCTTTTGTCTATGAGGGATTCGGAAGGGTGGAGATTTCCCTGGCCGGCAGCTTTCAGATCTACAACGCGGCTCTGGCTCTGGAAGCGGCGCTGCTTTTAAGACGCGGGGGAGTCGCCCTAGAAGACGGGGCGATCCTATCCGGACTGAAAAAAGCCAGGTGGAGAGGAAGGTTTGATCTGATCAGCCGGGAGCCGGCGGTGGTGCTGGACGGCGCGCACAATCCGGACGCCGCCCGGAAGCTGATGGAATCCGCGGAGGAATATTTTCCGGGAAGAAAAAAATATTATATCTTTGGCGTGTTTTCTGACAAAGAATATGATAAAATAATTGATGTTACGGCGAAAAAAGCAGAAAAAATCTTTACGGTGGAGACGCCGGGCAATCCCAGGGCGCTTCCGGCCCAGACGCTGGCCCAGGCCGTGAAGAGAGTGAATCCTTCTGTAGAGGCGGCGAAGAGCATACCGGACGCGGTAGAAAAATGTTTCGCTCAGGCGTCCCAGGAGGACGTGATTCTGATTTTCGGGTCCCTTTCCTTTTTGGATGAGGCCCAGAAAGCCGTCGCGCGATACAAAGACAGTACCGGGAGGTAAGTATGGACAGACTGTTGGAGCTTAGAGATGAAATCGACCGGATCGACCGGGAGATGGTGGAACTGTTTGAAAAGCGGATGGATGTCTGCGCCCAGGTGGCGGAATATAAAATATCAGTTGGAAAGAAAGTATTTGATAAGGAGCGGGAACGGGCAAAGATCCAGACTCTGACGGGAATGGCCAGAAATGACTTTGACCGTCATGGGATCCAGGAATTGTTTTCCCAGGTGATGTCCATGAGCCGCAAGCTTCAGTACCAGCTCCTGGCCCAGAAGGGCGCCGCGGGGCGTCTTCCTTTCATAGAGGTGGACGACATCCAGCGGGAAGGCATCCGCGTGGTCTATCAGGGCGTGGATGGAGCTTACAGCCATGCGGCGATGAGACAGTACTTCGGCGACGGGGTAAACGCGTTCCATGTTCCCAAGTGGCGGGACGCCATGGAGGCCATCGCGGAGGGAGCGGCCGATTACGCCGTTCTTCCCATTGAGAATTCTTCCGCCGGAATCGTAGCGGACAATTACGATCTTCTGGTAGACTTTGAAAATTATATTGTAGGAGAACAGGTGATTCCCTGCGACCACGTTCTGGTGGGGCTTCCGGGGACAAAGCTTTCCGACATAAAGAAAGTGTATTCCCACCAGCAGGCCCTCTCCCAGTGCGAGGAGTATTTGGACCGGCACCGGGAATGGCAGCTGATTCCCTACGACAATACGGCCAGAGCGGCCCAGAAGGTGGCCAGGGATCAGGACAAGACGCAGGCGGCGGTAGCCAGCCGGTTTGCGGCTCAGCTGTTCGGCCTGGAGATTCTTCAGGAACACATCTATTACAACGAAGCAAATTCCACGCGGTTCATCGTAGTGACGAACCAGCGCATTTTCCGAAAAGACGCGGGAAAGATCAGCATCTGTTTTGAAGTGCCGCACCGCAGCGGTTCTCTGTACAACATTCTTTCCCACTTTATCTATAACAACCTGAACATGAATAAGATCGAATCCCGTCCCAAGCGGGGGACGAACTGGGAATATCGCTTTTTTATTGATTTTGACGGAAATCTGAACCAGGGAGCGGTGAAAAACGCGCTCCGGGGAATCCGGGAAGAGGCGATCAATATGAAGATTCTCGGAAACTACTGATGAGAACGGAGAGAAAAAGATGAAGAGAACGGCGGAGCTGATTTTATACCGGAACCCGGCGGAGGGCCGGATCTTAAAAAAGATGGCGTGGATCATGGAACATGACCAGGAGGAAAAGCATCTGGAAAAGCTGAGAAACCAGTTTTATGAATGCGCCCATGAACTCATCGACCTGGCCGGGACGTATGGATTCGAGGGGAACCTCTGGCATGCCTACCTGACGTATCTTCTGGTGAACTATGAGAATGTGTTCAGCATGTCCTGCGAAATGCGGGAGCTGGGAGACGGAAGCCTCATGGATCTGGCGCGCCACGATTTTGAAATTTTCCGGGAACTGTTTTCTTACGATTTCCGGGCCCTGGAGGAAAAACTCAGGGGCAGGATTTTTGAAGAGTTTTTGAATTATCGCAGAGCCGGAGACGCCGGAAGGGTTTACAGCCGCGTGGTGCGGGACCGGATCTGTCAGCTCAGCCGCCAGCTCGCCGGCGCCGAAGATACCGAAACATTCGTCCGGGCCATGGCGGATTTCTACCGGGAGTTCGGTGTAGGCAAATTCGGGCTTCACAAGGCGTTTCGGATCGAGCACAAAAAAGGGGGAGCGGACATTGTCCCCATTTCCAGGATCGCGGACGTGCGCCTGGAGGATCTGGTGGGGTATGAGAACGCGAAACAGAAACTGATTGAAAACACGGAGGCCTTTGTCCAGGGCAGGCACGCCAACAACTGCCTTCTCTTCGGGGATGCCGGCACGGGAAAATCCTCCAGCATTAAGGGGATTCTGAACCGGTATTACGGGCAGGGGCTTCGTATGATCGAGCTGTATAAGCATCAGTTCCAGGATCTCAATGATGTCATCGCCCAGATCAAAAACCGGAATTACCGTTTTATCATTTACATGGACGACCTTTCCTTTGAGGAATTTGAGATCGAATATAAGTATTTGAAAGCTGTGATTGAGGGAGGCTTGGAGAAGAAGCCGGAAAATGTGCTGATCTACGCCACCTCCAACCGCAGGCACCTGATCCGGGAGCGTTTCAGCGACAATGAGGAGAGAGATCAGGACATTCACACCAACGATACCGTTCAGGAAAAGCTGTCTCTGGTGATGCGGTTCGGCGTGACGATCTACTTCGGGGCGCCGGACAAGAAACAGTTCCAGAATATCGTACTGGCGCTGGCTGACCGATGGGGCATCACGCTTCCAAGGGAAGAGCTGCTTTTGGAGGCGAACAAATGGGAACTGAACCACGGGGGACTTTCCGGACGGACGGCGGTACAGTTTATCGATTATCTGCTGGGGCAGAAGAAATGAGGTGAAGAGGATGGCAGGACGTACCTTTGCGGCAATCGTAATCGGTTCTACGGAAACGGAGATGAAGGTCTTTGAGTTTGAGACCAGGAAAGGCATACGGGAGATCGACTGGGTCAGCCGCCGGCTGAACCTGGGACTGGACGCCTACACTCTGGGACGCATCAGCCAGGAGAACATCAACGATCTGTGCGAGACGCTCCGGGATTTTAAGCGGATCATGGAGGGATATAAGGCGGAGAATTACAGGGTTTGCGCCACCAGCGCTTTCCGGGCTTCCCGCAACATGTCGATTATCCGGGATTATATCGAAAAACAGACAGGGCTGACGATCGAAGTGATCAGCAATTCGGAACAGCGCTTTTTTGACTACAAGGCCATTGCTTCGGTGACGGAGGAATTTGAGCAGATCATCCAGAATCCCGCGGCCATTGTAGACATCGGAGGAAACAGCATTCAGATTTCTCTTTTTGACAACGACAAGCTGATCACCACGCAGAATATCCGGATGGGGAACGTCAGCACCAGGGAGAAAATGGCTCCGCTTCTGAAAAATACGGAACACTTCCGCAGGCTGGTGGAAGAGCTTCTTGGCCATGAACTGGAAGGGTTCAACAAGCTTTACCA
>CALWMW010000092.1 GCA_944382085.1 uncultured Lachnospiraceae bacterium
CTGGCGATGTGGAGATGGAAAAAGACTCATTCTCTACTGGGGAAATACAAAAACAATACCCTACAGAAAAAGAACCTCTATTTTGCCGTGGCCTAATAGGGGTTCTTTGACAGTCTGGGACCGGACCGGAAACGGCCAGGTCTCTCCTTTTGTGGAGAGGGAGATAGTCTTTTGAGGGAAACCAAAAGCTGCGATAATGAAAAGAACCCTTTTTATCAGACTTCTATTTTGTCTAACAAAAAGAGTTCTCTTCACTAGTGACAGCTGGCCTCGACAGAGGCTAAGACCACATTAGTAAGGGTAGGCCGCTTCCCTTGCTACCATCAATATACCACATTTTCTTTGCGGTTTCAAGTAAAATTCTATTTATATACAATAATCAAATTATTTTATATAAAAAGAGATGATTGACATACAAAGAAAGATAAAATATACTTGCTATATGGGAAACCAGAGAGCAAAGGCGGCTTACCCTTCTTTTACGGAGGATTCACCCTCCGGCCGAAAGAAGGGAGGGATGGTTATGTATATTACATATAGTGATTTATTTCAACTATTAATATTCATAACGGCCCTTATAGGTCTGTGTTATCAGATTTTTAAGGGAAAAAAATAGCCGCCACTATCGCCACTAGTGACGGCTGGCCTCGATAGAGGCTTTGCTGCACATTAGAAGGGTAGCCGCTTCTCTGGTTTCCCTTTCTACCATCAATATACCACATTTTCTTTTTTTCTTCAAGAGTGGATTTGTTTTTCTATATGGCAAGTTATGGAAAGGCATTGACATCCTTCCGTTTATCTGATAGTATTAATCTGCAATTTAGCGTAGTAGAGTGCTACTACAGAAAAGAATCGGGAGGATTTGATTATGACGAAGAGATGGCTTTGTACTGTGATGAGCGCTGTGATGATCGCGTCTCTGGGAGCGGGGATGGTATGCTCCGCACAGGAAGAGGATACGACGTTTATTGTAGGGTTTGACGCGGAATATCCGCCTTACGGATATATGGACGACAACGGCGAGTACACCGGGTTTGACCTGGAGCTGGCCCAGGCTGTATGCGACCTGTATGGATGGGAGCTGGAGAAGCGCCCCATCGACTGGGATTCCAAGGATATGGAGCTGAATTCCGGAGCCATTGACTGTATCTGGAACGGCTTTACCATGAACGGCCGGGAGGAGGAGTATACCTGGTCCGTACCGTATGTGGACAACAGCCAGGTGATCGTGGTATCCGAGGCTTCCGGCATTACGGATCTGGCGGGGCTTTCCGGCAAGATTGTGGGCGTACAGGCAGCTTCCGCGGCGCTTGAGCTGTTGAGCGAGGGCGGAGACCAGGCGGATCTGGCGGCTACCTTCGGTACCCTTCAGCAGTTCCCGGAGTACAACAGCGCCTTTGTAGAGTTGCAGGCAGGCAGCATTGACGCCATCGCCATGGACGTAGGCGTGGCCAACTACCAGCTGAAGGAGAAGGAAGGCTATACGATCCTGGACGAGACTCTGAATTCCGAGCAGTACGCCATCGGCTTCAAGCTGGATAACGAAGAGCTGCGGGATCAGGTAAACGAAGGACTGGCTACGCTCCTGGAGGACGGCACCTTCGATGAGCTGGCGGAGAAATATGAGCTGACCGATATGGTTTGCCTGGCGGAAGAGCTGGGCGCGGAACCGGCGGCTGAGGGCGAGACAGAAGCGGCTGAGACAGAGGCGGCAGAGGAGACGGAGGCAGCCGAGACGGAAGCGGCGGAAGAGACGGAGGCAGCTGAGACAGAAGCGGCTGCGGAGTAAGCTGTTTAGGGCAGCGCTTATGAGAGCGGCGTCAGGCCGCAGAGAGAATAAAGACAGGAACAGCGGGCATCGGACGTTGGATTCGGGGGTGTCCGCTGTGTTCGTGTTTTCTGCAGGAGGTATGTATGAGTTTTTCGGTTATGCTGGAGCAGCTTTGCGGAGGAATGCTGAAATCCATGGAAATCTTTTTCCTGACGCTGCTCTTTTCCCTGCCCCTGGGGCTTCTCATTGCTTTTGGCAGGATGTCGAAGAATATCGTTTTGCGGACCGTGATAAAGGTCTATATTTCGGTAATGCGGGGAACGCCCCTGATGCTGCAGCTTCTGGTGGTTTATTTCGGGCCGTATTACCTTTTCGGGATGTCCATTGGAGGGAGCTACCGCTTTACGGCGATTATCCTGGGATTTTCCCTGAATTACGCGGCGTATTTCGCGGAGATCTACCGTTCCGGGATCGCTTCCATGCCGGTGGGACAGTATGAGGCGGCCCAGGTGCTGGGTTACGGGAAGGCTCAGCGGTTTGTAAGGATTATTTTTCCCCAGGTGGTAAAGAGGATTCTGCCTTCTGTGACCAACGAGGTGATTACCCTGGTTAAGGATACGTCTCTCAGCTTTTCGCTGGCGTACGCGGAGATGTTTACCATTGCCAAGCAGATCGCGGCGGCCCAGACGAACTTCATGCCTTTTGTGGTGGCGGCTGTTTTCTATTATGTCTTTAACCTGGCAGTGGCAGTGGTAATGGAGACGCTGGAAAAGAAACTAAGTTATTATCACTGATGGGAGGAGCAGCGGATGAATCTTCTGGAAATGAATCACATTGTAAAAGAGTTTGACGGCCTGGAGGTCATCAAGGATATTTCGATTTCGGTGAAGGAGGGGGAGATCCTTTCCATCATCGGCCCTTCCGGTTCCGGAAAATCCACGCTCCTGCGGTGCGCTACCATGCTGGAGCGGATCAACGGGGGCGAGATCCGGTATCTGGGCGAGCGGGCGGCCTACCTGGGAGGGGACGGGAAGCCGGTATATCCCAAGGGACAGGAGGCGAAAAGGATCCGTTCTTATTTCGGGCTGGTTTTTCAGAACTTTAACCTTTTCCCCCACTATTCGGTGATAAAGAACATCGTGGACGCGCCCATCAAGGTGCAGAAACGCGCCAGGCAGGAGGTCTATGAGGAGGCCAGGGCGCTTCTGAAGAAGATGGGGCTTTCCGATAAAGAGAACGCGTATCCCTGCCAGCTCTCCGGCGGCCAGTGCCAGCGGGTGGCTATCGCCAGGGCTCTGGCGCTAAATCCCAAGATCCTGTTCTTTGACGAGCCGACCTCCGCCCTGGATCCGGAGCTTACCGGGGAAGTGCTGCGGGTGATCCGCTCTCTGGCGGATCTGAAGATCACTATGGTGATCGTGACCCATGAGATGGCCTTTGCCAGAGAGATCTCCGACCGGGTCATTTTCATGGATAAAGGGAAAATCGTGCTGGAGGGAAAACCGGAGGACGTCTTCGACGCGGATCACACCAGAATCCGGGAGTTCCTGGGGAGGTATCAGAGAGGATAACGATGAGAGCAAGAAACATCAAAATCCTGCTGGGCGTATGTCTGTGCGCGGCAGGATTTTCTCTGTTTGGCGAGGCGAAAGAGACAGAGAGCTTTGCCGAGGGCAGCGCGGGAACCGTGCTGCGGGAATGGTCCGGGGAGGAGGAAGCGTTGGAGGACTGCTTCCGGTCCCGGAAAATAGAAAAAGGAGATGAGATTTATCAGCGGATCGCGGGGAAATCTTACCGGGAGAATGAAGACATCGGCCTGGAAGACCTGAGATACCTGACGCTCCTTCATTACAATTTTGACCATGAGGTCCAGATCGGAGAGATGATCGTCCACGAAAAGATCGCGGAAGACGTGCTGGAGATTTTTGAAGAGCTGTTCCGGGAGGAATATGAGATTCAGTCAATGCTTCTCATTGACCATTTCTGGACGGGAGACCCTGATTCCACGGACACGGCCTCTACCATGGCCAACAATACGTCCTGCTTTAATTACCGGGAAATCACCGGGGGAGGGACGTTGTCCAACCATGCCCTGGGGCTGGCGATTGACGTGAATCCTATTCAGAATCCTTACGTCTGGTATGACGAAGCGGGAAACCGGCAGTGCCTGGACGAGAACGCCCGGCCTTATCTGGACCGGAGCCTGGGAGATCCTCATATGATCGCGGAGGGGGATGTGTGCTGGACGGCTTTCCAGGAGCATGGATTCGAATGGGGAGGGGCCTGGAGCAGCCCTGTGGATTATCAGCACTTTGAACTTTGCAATTTTCCCGAAGATGTGTTATAGTACCTTCGCCCTGATATTTTTTTTGTATAGAAAGAAGGATTGACATGATAAAAGTAGACATTGTTTCCGGTTTTCTGGGAGCCGGGAAGACCACGCTGATTAAAAAGCTGATAAAAGAGGTTTTCGCGGGACAGCAGATTGTCCTCATTGAGAATGAGTTCGGTGAGATCGGCATTGACGGGGGCTTTCTGAAGGACGCGGGGATCAACATTACGGAGATGAATTCCGGATGCATCTGCTGCTCCCTGGTGGGGGATTTCGGCAAGGCGTTAAAGGAAGTGGCGCAGAAGTTCCATCCGGCCCGGATTATCATCGAGCCCTCCGGAGTAGGGAAGCTTTCCGACGTGCGCCGGGCGGTGGAGGACGCCGCGCCGGAGGCGGGACTGGAGCTGAACGGCCTGGTGACGGTAGCGGACGTCTCCAAGGTAAAGATGTATATGAGAAACTTCGGAGAATTCTATGACAATCAGATTCAGTACGCGGGAACGGTGATTCTCAGCCGGACCCAGAAGGTTTCCCAGGACAGGACCATGAAAGCGGTGGAGCTGATCCGGGAGAAGAACCCGGACGGGGTCATCATCACCACGCCCTGGGAGGAACTCACCGGCCGCCAGATTCTGGACGCCATGGAAGGCTCCGGTTCTCTGGCGGAGAAGCTTCTGGCGGAAGAAGAGGTGTGCCCGGTATGCGGCCATTCTCACGGCCACGAGGAGCATGACTGCCACCACGATCACGGCCACGAGGAGCATGGCTGCCATCACGGGCACGATCATGAGGAGCACGGCTGCCATCACGAGCATGGACACGAGGCGCACGAGCACCACGACCATGCATGCTGCGGTCATGACCACGAGCACGGCCACAGTCATCACCATCATCACGCGGACGAGGTGTTTACCTCTTGGGGGAAGGAGACGCCCAGGAAGTATACCAGAGCGGAGCTGGAGGAGATTCTTCATGCCCTGGGGAGCAGTGAGGAGTACGGCGTGATTCTCCGGGCCAAAGGGATGCTCCCGGATTCCCAGGGAACATGG
>CALWMW010000093.1 GCA_944382085.1 uncultured Lachnospiraceae bacterium
GTGCTGCAGGGTGTTGGTTAAGAAGTGGCTGGTCGGCTTTTTCAGTATTATGTTGGCGCTGTGTTGTTGTACGGTTGCGATTCAATATTACAGCAGCAAAAGCCTGATCCAGGAAATTGACGCGTCCGTTCAGAGAAGCGTTCGCAATACGAACGCTACATTGGAGACTTTATTTGAGGAAGTTTGCGATACGCTGGAAAAGGAACGGATGAACCGTGATATTTTGAATTTCCTGCAGGAAGAACGAAGGAATCCGGCCGGTTACGGCTTTTCGGAAAAAGTGAATACGGTTCTGGAACAGCTGGAGATGGATCAGCGGGACAGCCTGTATTTTTCTCTGGATGTTTACGCTCCCGCCAGTCAGTTTCTGGCCTCTACCCTGTATCGGGGCCAGCTGTCCGAATGGATCAGCGATCAGTCCCTGATCGAAGCGTTTGAAGCGCACCGGCAGGAAAACCCGCAGCAGACGCTGTTTGCCACGACCAGAACGGCAAAATATCTGGGAGAAGAGAAGACGGTGATTACGGTTTACCGGATTGTGACCATTGCCCAGGAGGAAGAAGCTTTTGTTTCCATCAGTGTAGATCCTGAGAAACTCATCGGATACATCACGGACAACAAAAACGCGAATCAGGGCTCTTATCTCATCGTAGACCAAAGGAACCAGGTGATTCTGGATACCTCAGGTCAGCTGGATGGACAGGAATTTCTTCTGCCTGAGTCGGATGCGGCGGTTTCTTCCGTAGAGGAAACCATAAACGGGAAAAAAATGATGGTTTCCTGGATGGAGATGGAGGTTTTCGACTGGAACTGTGTTCAGATGATTCCCATGGAAGAGTATCAGTACAACAGCGTTCAGCTTGGGAGAACAATTTTTCTTATTGTCCTGATCGGAGTCATCGCCAGCGCGGTTCTGTCTTATGCTGCTTCCGGAAAACTGTTCCGGCCGGTAGAGGCGATCCTCCGGCTTTTGGAGAATCCTTCGGAGACGGATGACATTGGAGAACAGCAGGGGGAAATCCAGTATCTCCTTGTCCGGATTTTGGAATTATTCCAAAAAAACATTTCACTGGAAAAGGAGATGCTGAACCGCGTGTCCGCCCTCAGAAGAGCCAGAGCAAAAGCGCTGCAGGAACAGATGACGCCGCATTTTATCAATAATGTCCTTCAGACCATCAACTGGCTTGCCGTGGAGGAGACCGGTCAGGAAAACAGCGTTACCAGCCAGTCCATTATCCTTCTGGCGGAAATCCTGGAAACCGGGAAGAACCAGAAGCATTGCCTTACTACCGTGGAAAAGGAGCTGGCTTATACCAGAAAATTTGTAGAGCTGGAACGTCTCAGATACGGGAATGGAATTGTGTGTCATTATGAAATCGATCCCAGGGCAAACGATATGCCGATTCCGGGGATCTCGCTGCAGACGCTGGTGGAAAACGCGGTAGCGCATGGGTTCCGGAGCAGAGGCGGATGCGGAAATATCTATGTATCGATCCGGGAAAATGAAAAAGGCGGCTTAGATATTTCGGTTCAGGACGACGGGGAAGGAATCAGCCAGGAGACGGTCCGGCATATTTTTCACTTGCTGGAAGAGGACGACATTTATGTGGGAGAACACCTTGGACTGGTGAATTTCTTTCAACGCTTCCTTTTGATTTACGGCGATCAATGTGTTTTTACTGTGCGAAACGGCAGCCTTGGAGGGGCTATCGTAGGAGTTCAAACTCCAAAAATCAGCGATGAGAGGATACCGCTTGGTGAGAAGGAAACGTAAACAGCGAAGGAGAAAACTGCGATTCTGTTTGGAACGGTTCGGGAAAAACAGAATCGCTTTTTTGTTGGAAAAAGAGGTTGAAAAAGTGGGAAGGTTGGACAAATAGATGGTAAAGATAGAGGGGTTTTATATGACTGCTCCAAATGGTACAATAATTTCAACAAAAGGAGGAAAAAACAAAGCAATTTCAACAAAAAGGAGGATGCGTATGAAACGAAAAACAGGCAACAGATGGTTGGCGGCGGCCCTTGCTGCCGGCATGCTGGCGGCAGGCATGGGAGGGAACAGCGCTCTGGCTTCGGAAGAGACGGATCTGTCTTCCCTTACCTTTGGTTCCGGCTGGAAGATTGATACCACCAAGGATTACAGCGGCTCGCAGTATAAAAGATTTGACGGTCTTGAGTTTACCAGGGCGGTAAATACATCCGGCTTTGATCTCCCGGAAGGAATGACCATTGACGACAATGACCGTGTATGGATGTTTGAACTGAAAACCGGTTTGACACCGAAAACCGTCTGGTCGGCCAACGGAGACGCCTATACGCAGAAGCTGAACGCCTGCATTGCCAGCGGTGAGATTCCTGATTTGATGTATGTAGATATGAATCAGTATTATTCTCTTATTAAATCCGGCCTGATCGCGGATCTGACCGACGAACTGCTGGAAGGCAACCATCCGGGGATTCAGGCGCTGTACGAAATGGGAGACAATAAAGCTCTGGAAACGCTGAAGGTGGACGGACGGATCTATGGAATTCCTCATGTTTATATGAATTTTGACGGATCGCCTCTGGTCTGGATCCGTCAGGACTGGATGGAAGAACTGGGACTTGAGGCTCCGCAGACCTACGCGGATCTGGAAAAGATCGCCCAGGCCTTTATGGAAAGCGATCTGGATGGAAATGGAAAAGAGGATACCTACGGAATCCCGATTCTGCCAAGCTTTACCGCGGATTACGGCGGAAGCGGAAATGTCTGCGATCTGTTCCTGAACGTAGGCGGAGCGGCTCCGGGAATCTGGCAGAAGCAGGAAGACGGAACGGTGATTTACGGTTCTCTGATGGATGGAGCCAAGGACGCGCTGACGCTGCTGAACGACTGGTACCAGAAAGGAATCATCCCTTCTGACTTCGCTACCTGGACGGCGGATACCTTAAAGCAGATTATCGGCGAGGACAAGGCCGGAATCGTATTTTCTCCCTGGTGGGGATGCTGGGACGCCCTGAGCGCAAGCATCAGCCTGAACGAGGACGCCACCTGGACCGCGTATATGCTGACGGGAGAGGAAGGCGGAGAAGTACGGTCTGCGGCAGGATCTCCGGTAAAAGGCGTTTATGTGGTAAGGGAAGGCTTTGAAGATCCCAGCGCCTTTGTCTACGCGGCGGATATGATTACCAAAGGATACGAATTAGATTATGAGGCTTCCGGATTTGACGGAGCCGCATACCAGACGGACAACGCGTACAATCCCATGTACGGTTCCAATCCTCCCACCGGATTGATTAATCCTGTGAATGATGTGATCCAGAAGACGATTGTGGATAAGGAAATTACGACAGAGGAGGAAATGCAGGCATTCGTTTCCGAACAGAGCGACGGTCTCTTTACCGGATCAGAAGAAACGTATACCGCGATTTTGAATTATGGTCTGCCGGTAGCTCAGGCCATGGAGGAAGGAAGCAACCCAAGAGAGGTGACTGTGGGTGATCAGGATGCCCTTACCGTTTACAGCAATTATCTGGCTTACATTCAGGGCGTGGGAACCATTGCCAGCACAAACCCCACGGCGGTAAGCACGGTATTCCAGGGAACGACGGACAGCATGACGAAGTATAACAGCTTTTTGCAGAATTTTGAAAAGGAAGCCTATACGAAAATGATCATGGGCGATACGGACGGACAGTCGGTTTCTGACTACTTTGACGGATTCGTAGAAGAATATCTGGCTCAGGGCGGAGCGGAAATCACGGCTGAGGTTCAGGAGTTTATCGGCGGCTGATCATAATAAATGCTACTAAATCATGAGAGGCGATCTTTCTGATTTAGTAGCATTTTTAGGAGTTGAACTATGAAAAAAATAAAATTAAAAGACCGCGCCTATTACTGGCTGATGATTCTGCCCGGCACGATTTTCGTGTTTCTCTTTAATACCAGGACCTGGCCGGGAATTCTGGCGGCGTTTCAGGATTTCATTCCTGTAAAGGGCTGGTATGGATCCGATTGGGTAGGATTGTCCAATTTTGAAATTTTCTTCCGGCAGCCGGACAGCTTCCGCATTATCCGGAATACGCTGATTATGGCGGTGGGGAAAATCGTGTTTACCCAGCTGCTGGCGATCGTATTTGCCCTGATGATTAACGAAGTGCGGAATTCCAAGCTGAAAAAGACGATTCAGACGATTACGTATCTTCCTCACTTTGTCTCCTGGGTAATTTTCGCTACAATCCTGAAATCCCTGATCGGAACCAACGGACTTTTCGAGAATTTTCTGAAGGAACTGACCGGGACAAACCTTTCGATTTTAGGAACGGCGTCCGTTTTCCCGGTTCTTATGATTCTTACGGAGATGCTCAAGGAGTTCGGATGGAGCGCGATTATCTATCTGTCCGCGCTGACGGCGGTAGATCCCGGATTGTATGAAGCGGCGGCGATCGACGGGGCAAGCCGGTGGAAACAGACGATCCATGTGACGCTTCCGGGCATTCGCCATATCATTGTGCTGAACGGGGTTCTGAGTCTGGGGAATATTCTGAACGCGGGATTTGACCAGATTTTCAATATGTATAACCCCCTGGTAATGTCCACGGCGGATATTCTGGATACCTGGGTGTACCGGCAGGGCCTCGTAAACTTTAATTATGGCGTAGGTACGGCCGTGGGGCTTTTCAAAAGCCTGATCGCCCTTGTCCTTACAGTAATTGCCTATTGGGCGGCGGATAAATTCGCGGATTACAAGATTTTTTAAGGAAGGAGACGGAGAATGAGAAAAAAATTAACCAAGGGACATGTCGTGATTGTGATCCTGCTGATTCTCGCGGCGCTGGTCTGCCTGTATCCTTTGTGGTATACCTTAATCGTCTCCTTCAGCGACAAAGCGTACGTGGAAGGCGGCAGGGTCTGGATTATTCCCAGGGGCTTTAATATAAAATCCTATATCAAAATCCTTCAGGACAATGTGTTCTTCAGCGCCCTGTTTGTCTCGATCAAACGCGTGGCGGTGGGCTGTTCCCTGAATATGCTCCTTTTGGTGCTCACGGCTTTTCCTCTCTGCCTGCACGGGAAGAAATTTCCGGAAGGGAAGTTCTTTAAATGGTTTTTTATGGCGAATATGCTCTTTAACGGAGGTATGATTCCCAGCTATGTGCTGATTCGGCAATACGGCCTGTTCGACAGTTTCTGGTCCATGATTTTGCCGGGCGCGCTTCCCATATGGAACATGATTCTGATGATCAACTTTTTTCGAAACGTACCTTACGAGCTCAATGAATCGGCCACCATCGACGGCGCGAATCCTTTTCAGATCCTGTTTAAAATTTATGTTCCTCTTTGCGTTCCGTCCCTGGCCTGCCTATTTCTCTTCCAGTTTGTGGGACACTGGAATTCCTATTTTGACGGACTGCTCTACATCAACGATGTGGCGAAGCAGCCGCTGCAGACTTACATCTACAATTTGTCTGTGACGCTGGACTATTCTACGATGTCGTCGGAGGAGATCATAGCTCTGGCGGCGACTTCGGATAAGACGTTAAACGCGGCCAAGGTTGTGGTTGCGATGGTTCCGATTCTTTGCGTGTATCCCTTTATACAGAAATATTTTACGGCCGGCATGACTTTGGGAGCGGTGAAAGGATGAAAAAAATAATCATTGATACGGATATGGGGCCGGACTGCGACGACGCGGGCGCTTTGGCCATCGCCAACCAGCTACATAAGAGCGGAAGGATTCGGCTTTTAGGAGTCACCCACTGTACTTCGGAGGAAGGGGGCGCTTACACCATCGCGGCAATCAACCGCCGCTTCTCCAATGAGGAGATTCCCATAGGACAGACGGAGCGGAAGGGCTTCCTGGACGGGAAAGAAAACCGGACGTTCACTGATGCGATAAAAGCATCTTATTTGGAAAAGTATGGAACGCGCTCTTTTGAAGCCGCGGTTCCCATGCTCAGAAGACTGCTGGCAGAAAACAGAGACGTAACGCTGATCTGCATCGGACCGCTTAACAATCTGGCAAATCTTCTGAAATCTCCCAATGACGACGCGGTTCCCCTCAGCGGCTTAGCCCTTGCCGCCCGGTCGCTTTCCTCCGTGGTGGTGATGGGAGGCGATTTTCGCAAGGAGGCACAGGAGGCGGAATACAATATCCGATGCGATATTGAATCTGCAAAATACGCAGCCGCTCACTGTCCGGCGCCGGTGACCTACTGCGGATACGAGATGGGGAAGGACGTCCTGTGCGGAGAATCGCTGAGGGAATATGAAGCCTCTCATCCAGTCAGACAGGCGTATCAGCGTTTTTTAGAGAAATACGGCCAGAAGGGCAGCTTTTTAAGGCCGAGCTGGGATCTGATCGCGGTATGCTATGGAGCCGGAGTTGGCAGAAGGCTTTGGGAGGTTTGCGGCAATCTCTTTGTGCGGGTGGACGCACAGGGGAGGACGCGGACCGAAAAGGGCGGAAAGGACGGCTATTTAGTCAGCGCGGCAGGTACGGACAGAATCGCTTCGGCTCTGGAAGAACTGCTGAAAATGCAGAGCTGACGCTATGAAAAGGATTGATTTTGAAGGAGAACGGCAGAATGACGAAAATTACTTTTTTAGGAGCAGGCAGCACCATCTTTGCCAAAAATGTTTTGGGAGACTGTATGCTTACGGAGTCTCTACAGGATTCCCATATCGCGCTGTACGACATTGACGAAGAGAGGCTGGAAGAAAGCTGGCTTCTCATAAACGCGCTTAACAAAAACATAAATGAGGGCAGAGCTTCTGTCACGAAACATCTTGGCGAAGAACATCGGAAAGAGGCGCTGCAGGGGGCGGATTTTGTTGTAAACGCCATTCAGGTCGGCGGATACGAACCGTGCACCGTGATTGACTTTGAGATTCCAAAAAAGTATGGTCTTCGCCAGACCATTGGCGACACTCTGGGGATCGGCGGTATTATGAGAGCGCTCAGGACGATTCCCGTACTGGAATCCATTGCCAGGGATATGGAAGAAGTCTGCCCTCAGGCATGGTTTTTAAATTACACGAATCCCATGGCCATGCTTACCGGGTATTTACAGAGATATACGAAGATAAAAACCATCGGGCTTTGCCACAGTGTCCAGGTTTGCTCAAAATGTCTTCTGGAGGGTCTGGGAATCCGGGTAGACGGATATAAGGACTTTATCGCAGGGATCAATCATATGGGATGGCTTTTGAAAATCGAAGATCTGGAAGGCAACGACCTCTATCCGCTGATAAGGGAAAAAGCGCTTGAGAAGAGCAAAAGAGAACAGCATTCGGACAGAGTGCGTTTTGATTATCTCAAGTATTTCGGATACTACTGTACAGAAAGCAGCGAACATAACGCGGAGTATAACCCGTTCTTTATCAAAGCAGACCATCCGGAACTCATCGAAGAGTACCAGATCCCCCTGGACGAGTATCCCAGAAGATGTGTGGAACAGATCGAAAACTGGAAAAAACAGAGGGATGAAATCTTCCAGAGCGGAACGGTTACCCATGAAAGGAGCCGGGAATATGCCTCCAGGATTATGGAGGCGATGAAGACGGATCAGCCGTATCGGATCGCCGGGAATGTGATCAATAAGGGAATTATTACGAATCTTCCCGCCAATGCCTGTGTGGAGGTTCCCTGCATGGTGGACGGAATGGGAATTCACCCCGTTTGGGTGGGAGAGCTTCCGGAGCAGCTTGCCGCTATGAACCGTACCAATATTAATCCGCAGCTGCTGGCCATAGAAGCGGCGGTATCGAAAAAGAAAAGCGATCTCTACCGCGCGGCGTTTCTGGATCCCCACACGGCGGCGGAGCTTTCGTTGGATGAAATTGTAAAAATGTGTGATGAACTGGTACAGGAGCACCAGAAGGCTGGTTATCTGAGAGAGTACCATGAATAAGGGGGGAGGGAAACATGAATGTGAGAGAGTTTTTTGGGGTTAGCCAAGAGGAAAAACCTCTTGACCGGATGACAGGAGACGGCGGTTTCAGCGCTATTTTTCGGACCATCTGCTGTATTGGGGACAGTCTTTCTTCCGGCGAATTTGAAACCAGACAGGAAGACGGAACGGTTTTTTACCATGATTTTTTTGAGTATTCCTGGGGACAGTACCTGGCCAGGATGACAGGAGCGAAGGTCTACAATTATTCCAGGGGCGGCATGACGGCGAAAGAGTATTGTGAATCTTTCGCTCTCGCCACGGGATACTGGGCGTCGGCAAAGGCGGCCCAGGCCTATCTGATTGCCCTGGGGTTAAATGATATCTGGCAGGAGATGGAGCCTGAGGGTACTTTTGCTTCCTATTATCAACAAATCATTGACAGATACCAAAAGATCAGCCGCGGTGCGAAGTTTTTCCTGCTTACCATGCCCCAAGAGACATCGGATCCGGAGAAAATACGGATCCGAAAAGAGGAGCACAGGGAATTTCTGTATCAGATCGCGAAGCAGATGGAACACGTGTATGTAATTGACCTCTATCAGTACGCGCCTGTATACGATCCGGAATTTAAAGAAAACTTCTACCTCAACGGGCATATGAACGCGGCGGGCTATTATCTGACCGCGAAAATGGTTGCCTCTTACATGGATTATCTCATTCGTAAGAACTGGAAAGACTTCCGTGAGGTCGGGCTGATCGGATCCGGACTTTTATGAATTCGATTCCTTCCTTGCGGCCTTCTGTTTGCGGATCTGATAATACAGAGGATGCTCCATGGCCATCACCTGTTCCAGGGCAACCGGGCGGAACAGAGGCATTTTCATCTGTCTCTTAATCCAGATCACAGCGTACACAGACAGAAGGAGAAAAATTCCGCCGGTCGGACGCCGAAGTATTCCTGACCCGTCTGGAAGGCATGCCGGAGCCGGCGCGAGACGCTTCCGCAGACCGAAGCGGAAGGATCTTGCGGATTGCAGCAGAACAAAAGGTCAACGGCGTTATCCGGAATTACAAAATCCGCATAGGGATGGTTCTTTTCCGCCCGAAAACTGTAATGATGGGAAACCGCGTCCCCGTCGCATTGCTTTTTGTAATAGTGTTCTGTGTTCAGTACGAAAAACGGCTGGACCGGATAAAAGGGATCTTCTTTGAAATCTGGTGTTTTCATATACTTTCCCTGCCTTTTCCTCAAAAAAAGGGCACAGAGACTTGTTCTGTACGTCTCTGTACCCTTTTTGCTTTTCGTTTTTTCTGAGTATAACGGTTTTTTGACAGAAAATCAAGACCGCATTTGAGGAAGAAAAACGTATTGTTTCAGACGGCGGAAGGCTTCCTCTACACGGGAGAAAGGAAGCGCCAGATTCATACGGATGGAATACGCTCCATGGAAGGGACGTCCGTCCTGCCAGGCCACCCCTACTTTCCAGCCGGCCGCCAACAGTTCATCCAGAGTCTGTCCCGTCTGCCGGCACCATGGGCCAAAATCCGGAAACAGCATATACGTTCCCTGGGGTTTGCTTACCGAAACGCCTGGAACAAGCTCTCTTAGAGCGGAGCAGGCGAAGTCCACATTTTTGGTAAGCACCTGTCTTAGTTCTTCCAGCCATTCTGCTCCCTGGGGGCTGTAGGCCCCTATGAGGCCGTACATGGAGCAGATGTTCATACTGTTGTAATGCGTCTTTTCACTGATGGAGCGCACCCGATCCCTAAGGGCGGGATTGTAAATAATATGATAGCTTCCGATGAGCCCGGCCAGATTGAAGGTTTTGCTGGGGGCGTAC
>CALWMW010000094.1 GCA_944382085.1 uncultured Lachnospiraceae bacterium
TTTCCCGGTCCGATAAACCTTTGGCTATCTTCCCTTTACTGTTTATAAGGTCAGTTCCTCAATTTTGAAATTCTCTTCAGAATTTTCGAGGTTGTTTCACTGTTCAGTTATCAAAGTTCATTGTTTCGTTGACTGAAGTCAACTTTGATATGTTATCACACACTTCGTCATCTGTCAACAGTTTTTTTCACTGTTTTCTGTCTTCAAAAGTATGTGATAAAACGGAGAAGGAGGGATTTGAACCGTCGCACCGCTATTAACGATCTACTCCCTTTCCAGGGGAGCCCCTTCAGCCGCTTGGGTACTTCTCCATGTGCCTGATGTTCTGAATTAAGATGAGCGGAGAGGATGGGATTCGAACCCATGCGCCCTCTCGGACAAACGGTTTTCAAGACCGCCGCGTTATGACCACTTCGCTACCTCTCCAATTCAGCGCAGTAGTTATCTTACCATTCATTCCTTTTTCTGTCAATACTTATTTTTAGAAAATTCTCTTTCTTTTCCTTCTCTTTCCTGAAGGTAGAGAAGGGCAAGAGTCAGATCTTCCGGCGTTGTAATTTTGATGTTCTGATAGGAACCTTCCACAAGCTGGATTCTGGCGCCGCCCCTGTATTCCGCCACCATAGCGTCGTCGGTGATGGCAAGCGGCGGGTGCTCTTTTTCCAGCAGATTCTCATAGGCGTCGAGGATCAGGGAATAGGAAAAAGCCTGGGGCGTCTGTATCGTCCAGAGCGTTTCCCTTGGAAGCGTCTCCGCCACGCAGCCCTGAGCGTCTCCCCGCTTTATCGTGTCCTTCACCGGCATTCCCGCTACGCAGGCTCCGGTTTTGGGAAGCGCTTCCAGAATACGGTCTATCATCCCCGCGTCTACCAGAGGGCGGGCCCCGTCATGAATCAGCACCCATTCGCAGTTCCCAGCGGCCTTTAACCCCTCATAGACGGAATGATACCGTTCCTTTCCTCCCGGCACGATTTTTTGAACTTTTTTTAATCCGTATGCTTCCACAAGTTCCCGGCGGCACCAGTCCATGTCCTCTTTTCCGCAGACCAGGAGAATCTCGTCGATCCCAGGATGGTTCTCAAAGGCAAAGAGGGAATAGAAAAGAACCGGTTTTCCTCCCAAAAGCAGATATTGTTTTTTCGTCTGGCTGCGCATCCGGCTTCCGGAGCCTGCCGCCAGCACAATGGCGGTGCATCTTCCCATCTCTTCTTCCTCCCTGTGCCTTTCGAAACCCTGTTTTTTCAAATAAAAGCTACCGTTCCCCCAGCTTCAGTCCCGGCACCGCGTTCAGATCCAGCCCATGCCGGACGCCTTTTTGATATTCATAATAGGCAGCCGCCCCAATCATCGCCGCGTTGTCGGTGCATAGAATCGGCGAGGGGTAAAAGAACTGAATTCCGTTTTTCCGGCATGCTTCGGCAACGCTCTCCCTGAGCGCCGAGTTGGACGCCACGCCTCCTGCCAGCGCCAGCTTTTCCATCCCCGATTCCTTTACCGCTTCTATGGCATGCTCGGTCAGAACCTCCACCACAGCTTTTTGGAAAGAGGCCGCCACATCGGCCTCGCTCACCGGCTCTCCCTTCATTTTGCAACCGTTCAGATAATTCAGAACCGCCGACTTCAGACCGCTGAAACTGAAATCCAGAGGCGCTTCCGCAATCTTCGCTTTCGGGAAGGGAATTGCGTCCGGATTTCCTTCCTTCGCCAGCCGGTCGATTTTGGGCCCTCCCGGATAGCCCAGTCCGATCGCTCTGGCCACCTTATCAAAGGCTTCTCCCGCGGCGTCGTCCCTGGTCCGCCCCAGGATTTCATAAACGCCGTACTCTTTTACCTTTACTAAATGCGTATGTCCTCCCGAAACGACCAGGCAGACAAAGGGCGGCTCCAGATCCGGATTCTCGATATAATTGGCTGAGATATGGCCTTCGATATGATGCACTCCCACAAGAGGAAGTTTTTTTGCGTAGCTGATCGCCTTCGCCTCCGCCACCCCTACGAGAAGCGCTCCCACCAGGCCGGGCCCATACGTCACCGCCACCGCGTCCAGATCGTCCAGCGTCACCTTGGCGGTCTCCAGCGCCTCTTCGATCACCTGATTGATTTTTTCGATGTGCTTTCTGGAAGCAATCTCCGGCACCACTCCTCCGTACAGCTTATGAAGCTCAATCTGGGAGGAGATTACGTTGGACAGGACTTCCCTTCCGTTTTTTACTACAGCGGCAGCCGTCTCATCGCAGGAACTCTCAATCGCCAGTATCTTTATATCCTTTTCCATTTTTATTGCCTCTCCTGTGCTTCTTCCTCAAACAGCAGTTCCCGGCTTTTTCCGTCCTTTCCCGGATAGGCTCTGGGAAAAATCTGCCGCACCTGCTCCATATATTCCTCCGGCCGGACAAGGGAAGGGCTGTAATGCGTCAGCCAGAGCTCTTTTGCCTTCGCTTTTTTTGCCAGCTCCGCCGCTTCCGTAAAAGTCATATGCTTATACTCCACCGCTTTCTGAGCTTTTTCCGGTTCTCCGTACATTCCCTCACAGATAAACAGATCCGCGTCCGCCGCGTTTTTTACAATAGACTCTGTCGGCCTTGTATCGGTACAGTAAGCTACCTTGATTCCTTTTCTGGCCGGCCCCAGGACGTCCTGGGGCGTGTAAAGCCTTCCCTCAGGCGCCAGGCTCTCCCCTTTCTGAAGGCGGCTCCAGTACTGCACCGGCAGATTCAGAGCCTTCGCGCGCTCCACGTCAAACCGGCCGGCTCTCTGGATCTCTATGGTATAACCATAGCAGAGCACGTTATGGTTCACCCGGAACGCTTTGATTTTATATCCGTTTTTCTCAAATTCCTGCTCCGGTCCCTGAATTTCCAGATATTCAATGGGAAAAGGCAGTTCCGGCGCAATCACCCGGAGGGCGTTCACCACGCGTTCCAGCCCCCGCGGGCCGATCAGCGTCAGCGGCTGTGTCCGTTCCGCGTTTCCCATGGTAAGAAGGAGGCCAGGCAATCCGCTGATATGGTCTCCATGATAGTGGGTAAAGCAGATGATATCAATCGGTTTGAAGCTCCACCCCTTCTCCTTCACCGCGATCTGCGTTCCTTCTCCGCAGTCAATCATCAGGCTGCTTCCGTTAAATCTGGTCATCAGAGAAGTCAGCCATCGGTGTGGAAGCGGCATCATCCCTCCGCTCCCAAGCAAACATACATCCAGCATACTCTTCCTCTTCTCTTTTCCGGTTTTCTCTATCCTTCCCAGGCAAACGCCTCTTCTGTGATTTCGGCCGGAATCACAAAGGAGCGAAGGAGCCGGTCGTAACAGGCTTCACAGAGCCTGAACGCATGGCGTTCCCCGTCCTTTGCCGAAAAATACCCCCAGGAATGCTCCACAATCAGAGCTTCCTCCCTGGGAATTCCTTTCTGTATTCTCAGCTTCCTGCCGCAGCTGTTGCAGTATTCTTTTCTTTCTTCCATCTTCTTCCTCCCAGCATTTCTTTTCTGCCAGGTCATTATACATGGTTCTCTTTTTTTCGGATACCGGAAATTATTGTCTGTTTTTCTTTGTCTAAAATCATAATCAGGGCGTCTTCTTTCGGTTTCTCATAAAATCCTCTGCGCAGCCCCGCCCTTTCAAAGCCATGTTTTTCGTACAGGCCGATGGCTTTTTCATTGGACCTGCGCACCTCCAGAATGTATCTGGATACGCCTCTTTCTTCGCCGCGGCGGATCAGTTCTTCCAGCATGCGGGATCCGATTCCCTGACTCTGCCAGGCGGGGGCCACCGCCACTCCGGTAATCTCCGCCTCCTCAAAGGACTGAAAAAAACCGCAGTATCCGGCCAGTTCTCCCTGGACCATAGCCGCCAGATAGAAGACGTCCGGATTTTTCAAAGAGTCCACAAAGGCCTCCCGGCTCCAGGGCATGGAGAATACCTCCTTCTCGATCTCTGCCGCCGCTTCCGCGTGAGAGGCCTCCATCCTCAGGATCTCGATTCTCTTTGCATTCATTTCGCTTCCGTCTCTTTTGACAGGCGCTCCCGCTCCGCCTGGGACATGCGCAGATACTGGGGACGATGCTCCCTGGCCGTCTGCTGTTTTCCTTCTCTTGCGTAAACCATAGCCAGTGCCGCTATGGAAGACGCTCTCTGCCGATTCAGATGAAGCGGCGCTTTTTCCCAGGGAACCCGCAGCGTTTTTTTCAGAACCGCTTCGTACACCGGCACGCCGTCCCCCAGAACAATCACCGGTTGTCCCATGTCGTTGATCTTCTCTGCAAGTTCCTCCACGCCCATCGCCGTCTGGGGAAGAATCGTGTTCAGCCCCTCCCCTTCGCTCTGATAGATTCCCGTGTATACCTGGCTGCGCCTCGCATCCATCATGGGGCAGATTCTCTTATCCGCTCCCGCGAGATTAAAGGCAAGCCCCTCCAGGGTGGGCACGCTGATCAGCGGTTTGTTCAGCGCCAGTCCAAGTCCCTTGGCCGTAGCGGATCCGATGCGCAGTCCCGTAAAAGAACCGGGTCCTGCGGCCACCGCCAGATAATCTACCGTATCCAGATCCAGCTCCGTCATGCGGACAATCTCGTCCAGCATGGGAAGCAGCGTCTGGGAATGGGTCTTCTTATAATTTACGGTATATTCCGCCAGAAGCGTCTCATCCTGGGCGATGGCCACAGAAGCCACCAGTCCTGAGCTGTCCAGAGCCAATATCTTCATAACGCTAGTTCCTCTCTCTCATACTCCAGTCCTTCGATCCGGACCAGCCGGTAATCAAAGCCTTTCTCCAGATCCTTCTCCATGAAAATCCAGATCGTATCGGAAGGCATCAGCTCCCGGATCAGATTTCCCCATTCCACCAGAGAAACCCCTTCCCCGTAAAAGCAGTCTTCGTATCCGATCTCTTCCATCTCTTCCGGATCCCCGATCCGGTATACGTCAAAATGGTAAAAGGGCAGCCTGCCCTCCTCATAGCTTTGCAGAATCGTAAATGTGGGGCTGCTCACCGGCTCCCGAATCCCCAGGCCGGCTGCCATCCCCTGGGTCAGTACGGTCTTTCCCGTGCCAAGCTCTCCAGTCAGGGCGTAAACCTGGCCCGGCCTGGCCATTCGTCCCAGCGCTTCCCCCAGCCGAAAGGTCTCTTTGGCTGAACGTGTCTCTATCTCCATCTTTTTCCCGCCTTTATCTGTCTGTTTCCAAAAATGCGAAGGGCTCCTCATCGTGCAGAAAATGCATCAACATGTAGGAACACATAATCGCCACCCGCTCTTCCTTTAAAATGCGTCTTACCTCCTGGCGGTCGGCCAGAACCACCTCCAGCTCCTCGCTGTCTTCCAGCCGGTCCAGACTGACCTCTCCGGAAGCATAGCCGTATACGGTGCAGCAGCTCTCGTCCGTCATGCCAATGGTAGTATAATACGGCTTTTCAAAGCTTTCGTCAACGGTCAAAGGAGAAAGCGTCAGTCCCGTCTCCTCCCGCAGTTCCCGCACCGCGGCCTCCTTAAAGCTTTCTTCCGGTTCTACCAGGCCTGCGGGAAATTCATAAATATAAGCGTCTATGGGATAGCGGTACTGCTTCACCAGCACCACCCGGTCCGCTTTCTCTCCATAGAGACTGTAGATCACCACTCCGTCCGGCTTGGGAATTCGGGTCACCAGTTCCAGCTGCTCCTGGGATCTGGCCCTGGAAGCCACATAGTATTTTCCAGGCTTTCCCTTCCGGTCCTCAACCTGAAGCTGATACAGATTTACAAACGGATTCTCCGTCTTTTTCTCAATCCCAAGTATTTTCGGCATCTTCCCTCACTCCTTTTCCGCCCGGCAAAAAACGCCGCAGCCCGCTTCCTATGGTTCCCCTTAAAGTTTCCCACAGGAGTTTGGCTGCGGCGTTCTCCATTTCCGCCTGTATATGCCTCCCCTTATGCCTGAGGCTGGCTTCTCCTTCTTCCGGTATCTTCCTGTGCGACATTCAGCAAAACTCTGCTGATTCTTTTATATAATACCATAGTCGGCACAGAAATCAATACGCCTTTTATCAAATTCAAAGGCGCCACGGCAAGGAGCACAAAACTCCACACCCCGCGGATTCCCGGATTGATCGCGCTGCCCATTCCGATAATGGCGTCCAGGGGCATCCCGTAAAGAGAGGCGAAAGCCGGAAGCAGATAAACCGCGTTAAACACCGTTCCGAATATGGTGATGCATACCGTTCCCACAGTCAGGGCAAGCCTTGCGGTCTTCTTCGTTTTCTTCAGATGATAGACGATGGAGGCCGGCACGAGGAACGCGCACCCCACCACGAAATTCGCCAGATCTCCCACAAAAGCGGTGGACGTCCCTTTGATCACCAGTTTCAGAAGAATCTTCACCAGTTCGATGACCACGCCGGCCACCGGCCCCAAAGCGAAGCCGCCGATCATAGCCGGAATCTCTCCCAGATCCAGCTTGTAAAATTCCGGCGCCAGGAATACCAGGGGAAAGTCAAAAATATGAAGGAGCATCGCAAGAGCTCCCAGCATCCCGCATACGGTAAGGTACTTTACCTTTCCCACCACGGCGATGTTGTCTCTTAAAACCTTTTCCTCCAGAACGTACGCTGCCAGGATAATGGCCGCGATCACCACGGCGCATACCAGCACGAACTGGAGATTTTCTCCTACTGCCTGCAGTAACCCATTTTTCATTTTCTTTTCTCCTTTTCTTATTCGGATGCCGTCGCATCGTTTCCTCTTCCGGGACTTCCGGAAGGCTGCCGAACAGAAAAAGTCCCCATAAAAAAAGCGAAACAGAAACCAGTCTGCTCCGCGGCCTGCGCCCTCCTGACAAACTGCCGGGAAGGTATCTCTGCTCTTCTCTCATCCAGACTATACTGTCGGTTCCGGAATTCCCTGAAGCATACGCTCCAGACAGGTCACCGGATCAGCCGTTGACACGGGTTGCGGACTTTACCGCCGGTGGGGAATCTCACCCCGCCTCGAAGACTTTCTCTTATTACGTCTGTTATGATACCACTTTACCTTTTAAAATTCAATCCCCTTTTCTTTTTTCCTTGACAGCGGCCCGAAACCATGCTAATCTGATTGCAATGTAAGGGAGTAGTCAGCACATACGGACTCCGTGCAGCAAAGCCAACAGCACTGAAACGGTTTGGTTTCCTGGCTTAGCTTTAAATGACGAGACTTACCTGTTATTAGCCAAGCTAATCGGCAGGGGGTCTTTTTTTGTACCCTCCGCCCGGCGGCGCGCATAACAGAATCAATCATTATGCATATTACTTGTATGCAGAACAAAAGGAGGAAGACTATGAAAGCGTATCTGGTCAGTCCAGAAGAAGTCCTTCAGGAACAGAATTCTTCACCGGAGGGACTCTCCCAGGCCGAAGCCGAAAAAAGGCTGGAAAAATTCGGCCACAACAAATTAAAGGAAGGAAAGAAAGAATCCCTCCTGAAAAAATTCCTGAAAGAGCTGGCGGATCCCATGATCATCATTCTGATTGTGGCCGCCGCCATCTCCGGCGTCACCGCCTTTTATGAAGGGGAATCGTTCACCGACGTCATCATCATTCTTGCCGTGGTAATCATCAACGCCGTGCTGGGCGTCTTCCAGGAGAGCAAAGCGGAAGCCGCCATCGCGGCGCTCCAGGAAATTGCCGCCGCCACCAGCAAGGTGCTGCGGGACGGCAAAATGGTAGTGATGCGAAGCGAAGATCTGGTGCCCGGAGACGTCGTTCTTCTGGAAGCCGGAGATTCCGTTCCCGCCGACGGCCGAATCCTGGAGTCCGCCAGCATGAAGATTGAAGAAGCGGCCCTTACCGGAGAATCCGTCCCGGTCAACAAAATCGTAAAGCTTTTGAATCTGGACGGCGAAAAGGACATTCCCCTGGGAGACCGCAAAAACATGATCTATATGGGCTCCACCGTGGTTTACGGAAGAGGAAAAGCCGTGATTACGGAAACCGGTATGGAGACGGAAATGGGCAAGATCGCCACCGCCCTCTCCCAGGCCCAGGACGAGGCTACGCCGCTGCAGCTGAAGCTGAACCAGCTCAGTAAAATCCTCACCTTCCTGGTGATCGGCATCTGCGTCATCATCTTCGCGGTAGGGCTGTTCCGCGCCCAGGGCACGCCTCAGGGCATTACCGGAGACGCGATCCTGGATACCTTTATGGTAGCCGTTTCTCTGGCGGTAGCCGCCATCCCGGAAGGACTGGCCGCAGTCGTTACCATCGTCCTCTCCATCGGCGTTACCAATATGTCCCGGCGAAACGCCATTATCCGGAAGCTCACCGCCGTGGAGACCTTGGGCTGCACCCAGATTATCTGTTCGGACAAAACCGGTACCCTTACCCAGAACAAAATGACCGTAGTGGACCACGTTTCCCAGGATGAAAAAATGCTGATCACCGCTATGGCCCTCTGTTCCGACGCGGAGCTTGATCCGGATACCGGGGAGGCCGCCGGAGAGCCCACTGAGTGCGCTCTCGTAAACGACGCTTCCAAGGCGGGGCT
>CALWMW010000095.1 GCA_944382085.1 uncultured Lachnospiraceae bacterium
GGACTGGAAATTCAAAAGCGCAAGACAAAAGAATCTCTGGAAACCATCGAAAAAATGCTGAAAACCTACGGCCTCTGGCAGTTCCGAAACGCCAGGCCAAGCGAACTCTCCGGCGGAATGCGCCAAAGAGCCGCCCTGATCCGGACGCTGGTTTTAAATCCAAGGCTGCTCCTCCTGGACGAACCCTTCTCCGCCCTGGACTTCCAGACCCGCCTTTCTGTCTGCGACGACGTGGCGGCCATCCTCCGGGCGGAGAAAAAAACCGTGCTGCTGGTCACCCATGACCTGTCCGAGGCGGTGAGCATGGCGGACCGGGTGATCGTCCTTACCCGCCGTCCCGCAAGGATCCGTCGGATCCTTCCGCTTTCGTTCTCCCAGAGGGGCCTGACCCCCTTCGAGAAAAGAAGCGCGCCGGAATTCAAAGACTATTTTAATTCCTTATGGAAGGAGCTGAATCAAACATGACGCAGCAAAATCAGCTGCCGGAAGCGCAGCGCCTTTATCTCAAAAAGCTGGCCCGCAGGCAGAGACGCGTGCAGGCCGTGCGCTTCCTGATTTTTTTCTTTTTTCTGCTGCTCTGGGAAGCCGGCGCGGCTTTCGGCTGGATCGATGATTTTATCTTCAGCAGCCCTTCCAGGATTCTTGGAACCTTCCGCTCCATGTGGGAGGATGGAAGCATCCTGCTGCATCTGGGAGCCACGCTCCTGGAAACCCTGGCCAGTTTCGGGATCGTCGCCGCGGCAGGAACCGGCTGCGCGGTTCTCTTATGGTACCGAAGCGGAATTTCCGAAATCCTGGAGCCTTATCTGGTCATTCTGAACAGTCTGCCCAAATCCGCCCTGGCTCCTCTTCTCATTGTATGGCTGGGCGCGAACATCAAATCCATTATCGTAGCCGGCATCTCCGTGGCGCTGTTCGGGACCATCCTGAACCTGTACACCGGATTTTCTGAAACCGATCCGGACCAGTGCAAGCTGATCTACACCCTGCAGGGAACAAAACGCGACGTCCTCACAAAAGTCATCCTGCCGGGAACCGTACCGCTCTTAATCAGCGTGATGAAGGTAAACATCGGTCTCTGCCTGGTTGGCGTGGTCATCGGAGAGTTCATCGGCGCGAGACAGGGCCTGGGTTACCTGATTATCTACGGAAGCCAGGTTTTCAAGCTGGACTGGGTGCTCATGTCCATCGCGCTTCTCTGCCTGATGGCCATGGCCCTGTACCAGGGGGTAACGCTCTTTGAGAAGCTCTATCAGAAATACCGGTAGCTCTTATTCTTCTATGGAAAGATCACTGAAAAATACCGGATACCGTTTTGAAAACTCTTCCAGAATCAGTTTCGTGATTTCCCGGATCTGCGGATGGGCGGCATGTCCGCCCCGCAGCCGGATAAAATGTCTCCATTCTCTAAGATCCATCGTCACTACGATCTCGGTCTTCAGAGAATTGGGCAGAATGCTTCTGGCTTCCTCCGGCTTGGCCCCCGCTTCCAGCATCTGGAAATAGTAGCCCTCGGACGCCTCCATGGCGTTCTTCCAGATTTCATATTTCTTCCGGTCGTTTTCGTCATTCAGGTCATACCGGAAACCGGTAGCAAGATCTATGCAGGAAATCTGGCTTCCGAACTTTTCATTGGAGTAGTTGCAGTATCTGGTGCTCTCCTGGCTGTAACTGGCAATCCTGTGGCGCACGATCTCATGGGTTACGCCCCGGTCGCAGACGATGCGCACCGTGAGGCTTCCATGTTCCACCACAGATTCATGTCCTCTTTTTATGATTCCCCGGATAAAGGTCTCGGCGGATCCTTCTTTTATGTTTCCTTCGCTTTTATAGCAGACTCTTCCGGCTCTCTCCACCTTCCTGAGCAGCTCTTCATAGGAAGTTTCACTGAGTATTTCAATCTCCGGTTTTGTTATGATCATAGCGCGTCTTCCTTTCTGTGAAAATTCAGGTATTTTTGTCTTTTTTCTGTCTGGACTTCTTAATTCTGGTTCATCATACCGGAAAAATCCCCGTTTTGCAAGTCTTTGTCCTGTCTTATTTGTTATTTTTTTATCATTCCATATTTTAAAAAAAGTGTTATTTCCTCTTATTTCTTCTAATTTTTATGCACTTTGCATAATTTTTCTTCCAATCTCCCCTTGACTTGCCTTGGAAAGTATGTTATAAAATTATCAATCTTTGAAGGCTTGTTTCATGTGACAGATTATGTTATAAACAAAGATAAGAAATCCAAAAATATTATCTCAGGAGGGAACCCGTATGAAAATTTTGTTCTACGACACAAAAAGTTACGACAGAGAATCCTTTACCAAACAGGCTGTGAACTATCCGGATATCGAGATTGACTTTCTGAAAATGGATCTTGGCCCCCACTCCTGCGTTACGGCAAAGGGATACGATGCCGTATGCGGCTTTGTAAACTCCAACGTATGCGAGAAGACCATCAAGACGCTGAGCGAAGAAGGCGTAAAGCTGGTTCTCATGCGCTGTGCCGGATTTAACAACGTAGACCTGGCAGCGGCGAAAAAATACGGCGTTACCGTGATGCGCGTACCCGGCTACTCCCCGGAAGCCGTTGCGGAGCACGCCATGATGCTGGCTCTGGCTGCCAACCGTCACGTCCACAAATCCTATATCCGCGTGCGTGAGAACGACTTCAGCCTTGCCGGCCTGATGGGAATCAATTTTTACGGAAAGACCGCCGGCATCGTAGGTACCGGAAAGATCGGCGCCGCCATGGCGAGAATCTGCCACGGATTCGGCATGAAGGTGCTGGCTTACGATGTTTATCAGAATCCCTCTCTGGATTTTGCTCAGTATGTTTCTCTGGATGAGCTGCTGGCAAACAGCGACCTGATTTCGCTTCACTGCCCGCTGATGGACAATACGTATCACCTGATCTGCCGCGACACCATCCAGAAGATGAAGGACGGCGTGATCCTGGTAAATACCTCCCGCGGCGGACTGGTGGATACCAACGACCTCATCGAGGGCATCCGGGCCAGAAAATTCTTCGCCGTAGGCCTTGACGTATACGAAGAAGAGAGCGCCAACGTATTTGAGAACCGCTCCGACGAGATCCTGGAGCACTCCACTACGGCGCGGCTTCTCTCCTTCCCCAACGTAATCATCACCTCCCATCAGGGCTTCTTTACCAGCGAAGCGCTGGAGGCGATCAGCAAGACTACCTTTGAAAACGCCGTTACCTTTGAAAAGGGCGAGACCTCACCCAACGAAGTAAAAGCTTAATTGGCTGCAGCAAAAACGGGCAGGAGACCAAAAATCTCCTGCCCGTTTTTGACTAAGACTTTTCAGAACGGCTGATAAGCCTCCACATGGATCTCCTCAAAGGTGCTCATCTTCTGGTAGATCACGTTGGCCATTTCAATCAGGTGGAAAACGGCCGCCGCTCCGCTGCCCTCTCCCAGGCAGAGGCCGCCGTCGATCATCCAGGGAAGGCCAAGCTCCTCCAGGACTCTCCGGGAGGCGTACTCCTTGGAAACGTGGGTAGCCAGCATGTATCCCTTTGCGTCCGGACACATACGCACAGCCAGGAGGGCGGCTACCGAGGAGATAAATCCGTCGATCAGGATGGGGACATGGAAGAAAGCGCCGCCCAGATACATGCCTGCCATCCCGGCCAGGTCAAAACCGCCTACGCAGGAGAGAATCTCCAGCGGCTCCTGGTTCGTCAGATCCCACCTCTGAATGGCTTCCTGAATCACCCGGATTTTTTTTCGCAGCCCTTCGTCTGACAGGCCGGCTCCCCGCCCCGTCATCTGCTCTGCCGGAAGCTTCAGCAGAGCGGCTCCCACGGCGCTGGAGGTCGTGGTATTGCCGATTCCCATCTCGCCGGTGGCGATGAGAGAATATCCTTTTTCTTTTAATTCGCCCACAAGACAGATCCCGGTCTCCAGAGCCTGAACCGCCTGTTCCCGCGTCATGGCTTTTTCCCTGGCAAAGTTCCTGGTTCCGTAGGCGATCTTTCTCTTCTCCACTCTCGGAGTGTCTACCGCCATCCCGATGTCAATGGGAAAAATGTCCGCGCCGGACTGACGGCAGATAATCGCCGCGCAGGATTTTTCATCCAGAAAATTTTCCGCCACAATCGCGGTCACGTCCTGGCCGGTCTGGGTGACTCCCTCCGCTACGATTCCATTGTCCGCGCACAGCGGGATCAATATCTTTTTTTCCGTACGAATCTGGCTGGTATGCTGAGCCCCGGCGATTCTGGCTACCGCGTCCTCCATCCAGCCCAGGCTGTAAAGAGGTTTCGCGATGCTGTCCCATCGTTTTTTCGCTGTCTTCATGGCCTGGGAATCCGCCGGCGCAATCCCCGCCAGCGCTTCTTCTAAAGTAATCGGTTTCATTCTTCTTTCCTCCCTGTGATCTGCGGACGGACCGCTTTTTCGGCATAGCTCTGGGCTTCCCGCAGGAAGCGGAGCGCAAAGGACGGATTGGACCAGTAATACAGATGCGGATACCCCCAGGCGGAAGCGCGTTTTGCGTGGACGCATCTCCAGCTTCTCCTTCCTGTGGGCTTCTTTGCCTGATAATCTTCTCCTGGGTTCTCGCTGTCAAAATAGTGGAACTCATGTGCCCGGATCGTTTCTCCCGGTTCAAGAAGCCGGCCGCTTTTTTCCGTTTCCAGGGTAAGATAACCGAAACGGGAGAGCCGCCCGGTTCCAAAGGCTTTCCCCTTCACCGCCCCTGCCATGGCATGGGCCCTTCCCTCCATGTCTTCCATCTCCTCGTGCAGATACATAAATCCCCCGCACTCCGCCAGACAGGGCATGCCTGAAAGCAGCGCCTTTCTGATGGTTTCCAGAAGCGTTCTGTTTTCGCTCAGACGCCCGGTATACAGCTCCGGATATCCGCCCCCCAGAAGAAGGCCGGAGCATCCTTCCGGAAGCGTCTCGTCCCTGAGCGGGGAAAAGGGAAGCAGCCTGGCTCCCATGCGCTCCAGCAGTTCCAGGTTGTCCGCGTAATAAAAGCAAAACGCCTCGTCTCTGGCTACGGCAATTTTAGGGACGAGCAGCCGCTCCTTCGCCTCCTGAAGCGCCGCTGCCGCCGCTCTGGGAGGAATGCGCTCCTCCTCCCCATAGCCGGTCGCTTCCTTGGCCAGAGCCAGAATCCCTTCCAGATCTACCGTTTCTCTCAGCACGTCCGCCAGCCTGGAAAGTTTTTCTCTTAAATCCGTAATCTCTCCCGGAGTAATCAGTCCCAGGTGACGGCTCTCGATCCGACAGTCCTTCAGAGCGGGAACGTAGCCGTACACTTTCACTCCCGCCTGTTCCTCAATCAGAGGCTTCAGCGTCTGATACGTCATTTTCGTCGTCTGGTTCAGAATCACTCCCCGGATTTTTTCCGGCCCCAGTTTCTTCTGGTATTCCATAAGGCCCAGGATCCAGGGGAGGACAGAAAGGCTCATGCCCCTGGCATTTAAGACCAGCAGAACCGGAGTATCCGTCATGCAGGCCAGGTCATAGGAGGACGCTTTCCACGTGCTTCCCCCCAGGCCGTCGAAATACCCCATGACTCCTTCCAGGATGGAGATTCCTCTTCCCTCCCCGTGGGAGGCAAAGAGATACCGGGTGGTCTGCCGGTCGGTAAAAAACGGATCCAGATTTCTGGACGGCGTTCCGATCACTTTTTCGTGAAACATGGGATCAATGAAATCCGGTCCGCATTTAAAGGCCGCCGGATTCAGTCCCATTTCCTGAAACGCCTGGAGAAGCCCGCAGACAAGAGTCGTTTTCCCGCTTCCGCTGGCCGGAGCCGCCAGCATGACTCTGGGAAGAGAAATCATGATTCTTCACCTCCAAAGGAAACGATGCAAACCGGGTTCAATGCGTTCATCAGATGGTATCGGCCCGCTTTTCTGCCTCTGGCCGCGCTGATCTGAACAATCTCTTCTCCCTGAATCTTTTGTTCTTTTAACAGCTGCGCCGTCTCTCCCAGACTTTCCAGAGTGACCGTATTGATGACGATCCGGATTCGGGGATTGCGTTCCAGCAGACGCTGGAGGATCTCTTTCAGATTGCCGGAACTTCCTCCGATAAACGCGTGGGTGGGAACCGGGAGGTTCTCGAAAGCCTCCGGCGCCGTTCCCTCTATCACCGTTACATTGGCTGCTCTCTGTCTCCTGGCGTTCTCCCGGATGAGCGCGGCCCCCTCCGGATTTTTCTCAATGGCGTATACCTCTCCCTGGGGACACCAGAGAGCCGCCTCCACAGAGACAGAGCCGGTACCCGCCCCCACGTCGTAGACCACGGAATCCGGTTTCAGGCGAAGCCTGGCCAGAGAAAGGATCCGGATCTCCTCTTTTGTCATGGGAACCTTTCCCCTGGAAAAGGCTTCGTCCGGCAGTCCCATTCTCCGAAAGGTCTGCGCTTCCAGATTCTCCAGAAGCATAATGTGAGGTCCCTGGGTGGGACAGGAAAAAAAGTCTTTCGGTTCTCCCGTCAGGATCTTTTCCTGGGGATACCCCAGGCTGCTTCCGACGGTTACCCGCACCTTGAGGTCATACTCCGCCAGAGTACGGCAGACCGCCTCCGCCTCCTTGGCTCCGCTCACCAGAAGGAAAAGCTTGCGGTGCTCCAGAAGCTGGCCCACCACATTCCCTTTCTTCCCGTGGATGCTGAACAGTTTGGCGTCGTCCCAGGCGGTGGGAATCCGGGAGGCGAAATAAACCACGGAAGAGATTCCGCAGCAGAATTCTACCTTATCCTTAGGGAAATACTCCCGGAATTTCCTGGCTCCGCTGTAAAATCCCACGTCCCCGGAAAACAGGACGGCGATCCGGGTATAGCCCGGATGGCTCTCCAGATACTCCCGGATTTTTTCTCCCCGGTATTCGCAGACCATCTCCGCGTGCTTTCCTTCCCTGTCCCATACATTCCTGGCGGCGGCGAGCATCCGCTCCGCGCCGAAGAGGATCTGCGCCTGAAGAATTTCTTCCCTGGCTTTCTGCGTCATGGACCCGAAATCCCCCATGCCGATGCCGACGCAGCAGATGGTTCTTTCTGTGTCCTTCTCTTTGCTCTCTTCTGTTTTCTGAGGAAGGAAAGCCCCGGAGGATCCGGCCTCTTCCCAGAGGAGGGAAAGCTTCTCCTTGGCCTCTTCCCAGAGAACTCCTTCCTCCAAAGGACGCCGGAGGATCACCGCGGGAATGCCAAGCGCCTTGGCGGCCTGCAGCTTTTCCGGAAACCCTCCGGTTTTTCCCGTGTCCTTTGTCACCAGAAAAGACGCCCCGCTCTGGCGCAGCATGGCTTCGTTTATTTCTCTGGAGAAAGGCCCCTGCATGGCGCAGATCTGCCTGCCTTCCAGTCCCAGATTTCTGCACGCCTCCAACACCTCAGGGGTGGGAAGTACCCGGACAAAGAGCCTGGAGCGGTCGGAAATCCTTTCCGCATAGACCGCAAGCTCCTTGCTGCCGGTGGTGAGGAAAATCCTTCCCTTCCGCTGTTCCAGCCAGTCCGCCGCTTCCCTGGCGTCTTTTACGTAAATCCGGCCTTCCTCTTCCAAACTCTCCCGGTCTATCTCCTCCTGCCCCCGCAGAAGCCGGATGCAGGGAATCCCTGCCTCTTCGCAGGCTTTCCGGATATTCCGGGAAACCTCCACCGCGTAGGGGTGGGTGGC
>CALWMW010000096.1 GCA_944382085.1 uncultured Lachnospiraceae bacterium
TGAAACTGATTGCCGCCGGCGGATTTAAAGATATTACCAGAATCGCCTCCTCTTCCCCGGAGATGTGGGAACAGATCTGTCTGGAAAACGCCGGCAATATTTCCCAGGTCATGGATACGTTTCTGGAGCTGATGGAAGCGTCCAGAACCGCCATGCGAGAAAAAGCAGGAGCAGATCTCTACCAGACGTTCCAGCGTTCCAGGGAATATCGCGACTCGTTTTCTTCCTCGCCCCTTGGCTCCATCAAGAAAACGTATCGGATTTACTGCGATATAGTGGATGAATCCGGAGCAATCGCTACCATAGCCACCATCCTGGCTGTGAACAACATCAGCATCAAAAACATCGGCATCGTCCACAACCGCGAATTTGAAGAGGGCGCGCTGCGAATCGAATTCTATGAGGAATCGCCTTCTTTAAAAGCAGCCCAGGTGCTTCGTCAGCACCGGTATCAGGTTTGGATTCGTTAAACAAAAGGGAAAGGAGTCGTATTTTCTATGATCTTGAAAAAATCGAAAGGGCTTTTGGGAGAACTGACGGTTCCCGGCGACAAGTCCATTTCCCACCGGACCGTCATGCTGGGAGCTTTAGCGGAGGGAGTTACCGAGGCGGAAGGGTTCCTTCCAGGAGCGGATTGTCTTTCTACCATCTCCTGCTTCCGCCAGATGGGCGTCTCGATTCATCAGGAGGGAGACCGGATTCTTATCCACGGCGTCGGCCTTCACGGCCTGAAGGCGCCGGAAAGGATTTTGGATGCCGGAAACAGCGGGACAACGGTGCGCCTTCTGTCCGGAATCCTTGCCGGGCAGAATTTTACCAGCCGGATTACCGGCGACGCTTCGATCCAAAAGCGTCCTATGAAACGAATTATAGAGCCTCTGTCCCAGATGGGGGCATCCGTTTCTTCCGTAAACGGGAACGGATGCGCTCCTCTGGAAATTCATGGATCCTCCCTTCATGGAATCCATTACCATACTCCTGTGGCTTCCGCCCAGGTAAAGTCCTGTATCCTGTTGGCAGGTATGTATGGCCAGAATGCAACCAGCGTAACCGAACCGGCTTTGTCCAGAGATCATACGGAGCGGATGCTGCGTTTTATGGGAGCGTCTCTCTCCAGCGACGGACGAACCGTTTCCATCCAGCCGGAGCCCAGACTGAAAGGAAAAAAGATCCGGATTCCCGGCGATATTTCTTCCGCCGCGTATTTTATCGCGGCAGGACTTCTGGTTCCGAATTCTGAGATCCTGCTGAAAAATGTAGGAATCAACACCACCCGCAGCGGTATGCTGAACGTTTGCCGGGATATGGGCGCTGATCTCACTCTTCTAAACGAGGATACTTCCGGTCCGGAGCCTGTCGCGGATCTGCTGGTGAAATCCAGTTCCCTTCACGGTACCGTCATAGAGGGCGACCTGATACCGGCTTTGATCGACGAGCTTCCCATTTTAGCCGTTCTCGCCGCATTCGCCCAGGGCACTACCACGATCCGGGACGCGGCGGAGCTGAAAGTAAAAGAATCCGACCGGATTGCCTCCGTCTCAGAGAATCTACGGCGGATGGGCGCCGACGTCACCCCGACGGAAGACGGCATGATTCTTCACGGAGGAAAGCCTCTGCACGGTGCTACGATTGAAACCGGGCTGGATCACCGGATCGCCATGAGTTTTTCCATTGCTGCTCTGGCAGCGGAAGGAGATACAAAAATTCCGGATGCCGACTGTGTTTCCATCAGCTATCCGGAATTCTATCAGGATCTGGCTTCTCTTCAGTTTTGATCTCTAGTCCTCTTCTCCCGGATTCAGATCCGTTCGATAAAAGACTTCCGCCAGGCGCTGAAGATAAGATACGTCTTCGGCGCCTGCCATTTCACAGGCAGAATGCATCGCCAGCTGCGCCAGGCCAATGTCCGCGCTGCACTGGGAAACCTGAAGATTGGAGATATTTCCAAGGGTAGAGCCTCCTGCCTGGTTGGAGTGGTTCGTATAGATCTGCCAGGGAACCCCCGCCTCCTTACAGAGACGTTTCAGTATCGCTCCGCTTCTGGCGTCCGTAGTATACTTCTGCTCCGCCTGATACTTTATCACGATGCCGCCGTTCATAACCGGACGGTTTACCGGATCCGCTTTTTCCGGGTGATTGGGATGCACCGCATGGGCGTTGTCCGCGGAAATCATAAAACTGGAGGCCACCGCCCGGATATACGATTCTTCTCCCTGGCCAAGGCTCAGGCAGATTCTTTTCAGCGTATCGGAAAGAAACGTAGAAGCCGCCCCCTGTCGTGATACGCTTCCCGTCTCTTCATTGTGAAACGCGCAGAAAACAGACACATTTTTTCCGGTTCCCGCTTTCAGAAAACCAGTCAGGGAACCGTAGACGCACATCAGATCGTCCAGTCTTGGTCCTGCGATAAATTTCTCGCCTTCCCCCAAGAAAACGCCTTTCTGACGGTTGTAAAGAAACAGATCCGTTCCAAGGATGGAGTCTTTTGGAACTCCTGCCTCCTGGGAAAGAAAGTCAAGAAAATCTTTTTCTCCCGCTTCCGCAAAAACGGGGGAAAGATCCTGCTGAACCTGATACCGGAATCCGTCGTTGATTTCACGGTTCATATGAATCGCCAGGTTGGGAATCATCAGAAGGTCCCGGTCCACGCAGATCAGCCGGGAAACCAGTTTCCCGTTCTCCTCCGTCAGGATCCTTCCCGCCACGGAAAGCGGCCGGTCCAGCCAGGAGGAAAGGATCATTCCGCCGTATTTTTCTACATTCAGCCTGCGATAACAGGCATCCGGCTGCAGCTCAAAATTCTCTTTGATTTTAAAGGAAGGAGAATCCGTATGGCTGCAGATCATCTGAAATCTCAGAGGTTTTTCATCTCCTGGGAGGGTAAAGGCCGCAAGGGAAGAGCCGTTCCGGACCACATAGTACTTTCCGCCTCTTTTCAGGCTCCAGCTTTGGGTTTCCGACAGACGTTCAAATCCCTCGTTCTTTAATTCCTCCTCAATGGTATGCACCGCATGAAAAGGACTTGGGCTTTTGGAAATAAATTCCAAAAGCCCCAGAGCCGCTTTTCTGCTGTCTGAAAATTCGTTTTTCATCTCTTCTTCGCTCTTTTCTAAGTCCTTCGTTCCTTACTCGTTATCCGGAAGATTTCCCACCACCGGGATCCCGGTCTCATCTGCGTAGGCGTGCACCGTGTCCAGAAGCTCTCCTACCACATCGTCTTCTATGTAAATCACACAGTCCGCTTCCCCTACGAGAACCGACGCGGCCAAATCAATATCTACAGGCTCCTCAATGGATTCCTCCACAAGGGAAATGCCATATTCCGCAAGAGCTTCCCGGTAGGATTCCAGAATGCTGTCTGCCCTTTGATTCGTTTCCGAGTAGAGGATTCCAGCTGTCTGCACCTCCGGATATTGTTCATGGATCTCCTCCGCCTGTTCCTCCGGGGAAAGAACCCGGTTTCGTTCCGTCTCCGATTCGGTCTCTGATTCGGTCTCGGTTTTCATTTCCGTTTCTGTCTCCGAAGCCGTTCCCGTTGCGGACTCTGTCTCGGTTTCCGTTTCCGTTGCCGTCTCAGATTCCGCTTCGGTCTCCGACTCCAGTTCCGCCTGCTCCAGATACTCTCCCAGAATGTATCCTTCCTCCACAGATTCCCCAAGACTGCAGCGAACCTTCATCCATCCGTCCGCTTCTTCATAGACGAGAACAGCCTCGCCTGCATCCAGCGTTCCCAGTCTTCCTGCTTCCGTGGAAGGCGTTTCCCTGAGATTCACACGGTCTGTGGTATAATACAGCGCGTCAAAGTCTGAGAGATACTCTGCCTTTATGTATCCTTCTTCCACAGTGGATCCGTCTTCATATTCTACCGCGGCCCATCCGTCGGTCTCGGAAAGACAGGTCACCTGCGTTCCCGGCTTCAAAAGAGTTTTGATTTCCCCATCCAGAGAAGGAGAGGTCC
>CALWMW010000097.1 GCA_944382085.1 uncultured Lachnospiraceae bacterium
CCGATTCTTTTCCCCATAAACATCTCCTCCAAGGTCTCTCTCAAAGCAGCGTCTGACGTACGCTTATCTTACATCCCCCATGTAAAACAGCGCCAGCGTTCCCGGACCGGAATGCGTGCCGATCACCGGGCCGATAGGGCTGATGATAGACCCGTGGATCCCGAACCGCTTCTCTACCTGCTCTTTCACATAAACCGCGTCCTCATAGCAGTCTCCATGGCTTAAAAAGACGACGTCATTCTTCTCTCTCCAGCTTCCCATCTGCTTTTCCATGCTGTCAACCAGGGCGTTCAGAGATTTTTTCCGTCCCCGTACCTTGGACACCGGTTTGAGCATTCCAGCGTCGTCCACGTGAAGCACCGGCTTCAGGTTGATCATCGTTCCCAGCACGGCGGCTGTCTTGCTCACCCGTCCGCCCCGGTACAGATGGAACAGGTCGTCTACGGTAAAATTGTGCACCAGGTTTCCTTTGTAGCGCTCCAGCCACTCCGTCACCTCTTCAAAAGACTTCCCCTGCTCCTGCAGCTTGAGCGCCTTATGAACCAGCAGCCCTTCCCCCATGGAAGCGCACAGGGAATCCACCACGTGGATCCGGCAGTCCGGCCGTTCTTCCATAATCTCCTGGGCCGCCAGCCTGGTGCTGTTGTATGTGCCGCTGAGTCCGCTGGAAAACGCGATATGAATAATGTTTTTGTTAATCTCCAAAAAGCTTTCCAGGTTCTTTCTGGCTTCCTCCGGATTCACCTGGGAGGTGGTAGGCATACAGCCTTCCCGCATCTTCTTGTAAAATTCCTGGTAGGAAAGCGAATTGTCCTCTGTGTAGGTCTTCCCGTCCAGAATATAAGTCAGCGACATACACAAAACCTGATGCTCCTTCAAATACTCGGAAGGCAGGTCGCATGTATTGTCTGTTGTAATTATGTAGTCCCTCATCTTTTTCCCTCCTTAAACTAAAGCAGACCCCGGAAGGGCTTGCTTTGCTTTGACCATCATACCATTTATTCCTTCCAGGCGCAACGGAAAATAGAGATTCCGTCCACTCATAAAAGCTGCTTTCGGAAAATAAAATAATAAAAAAAGGATTCCGGAGGCTCCCCATGAATTCAAAACCCAAAATTATTGTACTGCGAATGAGAGAACTGATCTATACCGCGCTTCTCCTCTGTCTGGCCGTGCTGCTGGCCGTCTGCCTTTATTTTATGTTCGCTCCCGCCGGCCGTGAAGAGAGCCGGCGCTCTTCTTCCCATACCGGATCGGAAGCTGTCACAGACCAGGAAACCAGTTTTGGCACCGACCTGGCTGTAACCGCTTCTCCCAAAGCTTCTTCCGGCGCGCGGTATACGGCCGGCGTTTACACGGCTCCCGTCTCTCTGGGCAGCGCTTCCGCCCAGGTCGAGGTCACGGTAGACTCGGATGAAATCCTTTCGGTCCGCCTGGTTCAGCTGGACGAAGCCGCGGAGGCCATGTATCCTCTTGCCGCCCCTTCCATGGAGCACATTGCCGGACAGATTGTGGAAACGCAAAAGCTGGAAAGCATTACTTGTCCTCAGGAGGAAAAGTATACTTCCCAGCTTCTGTTAAACGCCGTATCCGACGCGTTATCCCTGGCCCGCAGCGCCTCGGTTACTTATCCTTTGAAATAAGGTAGTAGGGCAGCGCGACGCAGACAATACCGCCGATCATATTTCCAATGGTCACTACGACCAGATTCAGAATCACGCCCGCAAGGCTGATTTCCAGTCCGTTGGGGTTCATAAGTCCCACTGCGAAAAAGGTCATGTTGGCGACGCTGTGTTCAAATCCGCAGGTAACGAAAGTCACTACGCAGCAGATATTCATGGCGATCTTGCCGCCCTCGGATTTCATCTTGGCTCCGCACCAGATCGCCAGGCAGACGCAGATGTTGCACAGGATCGCTTTTGTCAACAGATCCACTACGCCGCCGGAGGCTTTGGTAACCGCCAGATTCGCCATATAGGTGCCGATGTCGCCGGTGGCAAGTCCGGCTCCCGTAAAGAGGGCCGCCGTAATCACAGAGCCGATGAGGTTGCCGATCCAGCAGATCACCCACAGTTTAACGATCTTGCCCCAGCTCTCTGTTTTGCGGAATCCTGCTACAGCCATCACAAAATTATTTCCCGTGAAAAGCTCGGCGCCCGCCATAGTTACCAGACAGAGCCCAACGGAGAAGACCAGTCCGTTAATCAGCCTTGTGGAGTAAGCTCCTCCTGCTGTGAAAAGTCCTCCCACGGTTCCCATGAGAACAGATCCCAGTCCGATAAATAATCCGGCCAGCATAGACATAACCAGATAGCCTGCCGGATTTTTTTCCAGCAGATTCAGTTTCCCTTTCGCCGTATTGCAAACGGCTGCCGCTTCATCCTTAAACATATGTTTTCCTCCCGTCCATCACACTTCTCAGGATATTTCTTCTCTTTAGAACAGACCGGAAATCTTTCCTGTCTCGTCTACGTCGATGCGCTCTGCCGCCGGTACCTTGGGCAGTCCGGGCATGGTCATGATCTCTCCGGTCAGCGCTACGATAAAGCCGGCTCCCGCGGAGATCTTCAGGTTCCGCACCGTTACCTCGAAGTCGGTGGGCGCTCCCAGTTTCGTCTGGTCGTCCGTCAGGGAGTACTGGGTCTTCGCCACGCAGATCGGGCAGTTCCCGT